>JANMSZ010000194.1:0-44230 GCA_031389925.1 Hyphomicrobiales bacterium
TTAAGGAAAGGTCTCTTTTGCCCGGCTGGTGCTATTCGGCCCGATAAACCCGGTGATACCGCCGCCCCAAACTGGTCAGCACCTCGTAGCCGATGGTGCCGGCCGCATTCGCCACGTCATCGACGCTGATTTCGTCGCCGATCAGCTTGGCGAGGTCGCCGCGCCGCACGCTGTTGTCGGGCAGGCTGGTGATGTCGATGGCGATCAGGTCCATTGAGACGCGCCCCGCGATCGGGCAGCGCTTGCCGGCGACGATGGCGTCGGCGCCCGGCGCGTCGTCGGAGGCGCTGGCCGCGCGCAGATAGCCATCGGCATAGCCGACCGCGACCACCGCCAGCCTCGTGACGTGCTTGGCGGTCCAGGCGGCGTCATAGCCGACGGTCTCGCCCTTCGGCACGATGCGGAGCTGCACGACGCGCGCCTGCAGTTCGATCACCGGCCGCATCGGGTTGCTGCGCCCCGGCGTCGGGTTGACGCCGTAGAGCGCAACGCCCGGCCGCAGCATGTCGCAATGCGCGGCATTGCCGAGGAAGATGCCGGACGAATTGGCGAGCGACGACGGAATGCCGCGATAGAGAATGCGCACCTCGCGGAACAGATTGATCTGGCGCTGATTGAGCGGATGATCCTCAACCTCGGAGCAGGCGAGGTGGCTCATCAGCAGCGTGATGCCGTGATTTTCAGAACGGATGCGCGGCGCCAAAGCGGCGGCTTCATTGGCGCTGATGCCGAGCCGGTTCATTCCCGTATCAACATGCAAAGCTGCGCCCCCTTGCCATTGCTGGCCGGTGCAGAACGCGTCCCATTCGGCAAGCTCGACCATGCTGCCGATCACCGGACGCGCGTGCAGATCGGCGAAGGCCGATGCGGTGCCGGGCAAGAGGCCGTTGAGCACATAGATCGCGGCGCCGGGCGCGGCGCTGCGCGCGCGGCGGGCTTCGTGCAGGTCAGCGACGAAGAAGGTCTTGCAGCCGGCTCTGCTCAGGCGCGCCGCCACCGGCTCGATGCCGCAGCCATAGGCGTCGGCCTTGATCACGGCCGAGCATTCCGACGGCATGACGCGGCGGCCGAGCGCGCGCCAGTTGGCTTCGAGCGCTGAGAGATCGACCGTCAGTATGCCGCCCGCCTCGGCGGCCGGCGGGCCGGAGGTTGCGTCCGCAGGCTCTGGGGCGGTCGGGATCAGGTCCGGGGAGGTCGTCGTGTCGGTCATGCCGTTTAAGGTTTAGCGGCCCGGACCTTGGCCGTCCACGTCCTTCAAACTTTGGCCTTCAGCCCTGGAAAATCAGCATCACGAAGGCGGCAAACAGCATCGCATGCACGCAGCCCTGCAGGATGTTGGTGCGGCCCGAGGCGAAGGTCACGACGCAGACCGCCAGCGTCAGCAGCATCAGCACGTTGTTGGCGCCGTCGAGGCCGAGAAAGACCTCGTGGCCGGTGAAATGGCTGATCGCCAGCATCGCCGGCACGGTCAGACCAATCGTCCCCAGCACCGAGCCGAGCGAGATGTTGATCGAGCGCTGCATATGGTTTGCCGCTGCGGCGCGCGTGGCGGCCATGGCTTCCGGCGTCGCCACCAGCATCGCGATGATGACGCCGCCGAGGGCTGCCGGCGCTTTCAGCGTCTCGATCATGTAGTCGATGGGCTGGGCGAATTGTTCGGCCAGATACACCACCGGTAAAATGTAAATGACCAGCAGCGCCCCGTGCCAGCGCAGCGACGGCGCGGCTTTGGGCAAAGCCGGCGGCGCACTCTCGTCACCGCCGCCGCTGACGAAGTAGCCGCGATGCCGCCCGGTCTGGATCGCCAGGAACGCGATATACAAACCGATCGCCATCACGAACAGAAACATCTGCTGCGCCGACGACAGCGTCGGCCCGGGCGTCGTGACGGTGACATTCGGCAGCGTCATCGTCAGCACGGTCAGTGGAATGATGACGCCGAGATAGGCGTTGGCGCCCTGCAGATTGTAATGCTGCTCGCGATGACGCCAGCCGCCGAGCAGCAGCGAGCCGCCGATCATGCCGCCGAGGATGATCATGACGATGGCGAACAGCGTGTCGCGCACCAGCGTCGGATTGTTCTCGCCGTGCAGCATCACGGCCGAGATGCTCATGACCTCGATCGCGGTCACCGCCAGCGTGAGCACCAGCGTGCCGTAGGGCTCGCCGAGGATTTCGGCGACGTGGTCGGCGTGCCGCACCACGCAGAGCGCGGAGCCGAGCACGACGGCAAACAACCAGACGAAGATCAGGCCGAGCCAGAGCGGGTTGGACAGCCCGCCGAGCAGCTTCGTTCCGAACAGCGCGAAAGCCAGTGTGGTCGCCAGGCTGACGCCGAGGAACCACTCGGCCCCGATGGCGTGCAGCAGCGCTTTGCGTTTGGCTTTCAAGGCTGCACGCGGTTATCCGATCCGGTCGGGCAGACGATCGGAATGCGCCAGCGACGAGAACTTGGTGATCTGGCCGTCGAACGCCAGTTCGACGGTGCCGGTGGGGCCGTGACGCTGCTTGCCAATGATGACTTCGGCCTTGCCGCTGTATTTCTCGGCGTCGGCCATCCAGGCGGCGAACTTCTCGCGGTCGGATTCCAAGGGCTTTCGCATCACGTGGTAATATTCTTCGCGGTAGACGAACAGCACCACGTCGGCGTCCTGCTCGATCGATCCCGATTCACGCAAGTCCGACAGTTGCGGGTGCTTGTCCTCGCGGCTTTCGACCTGACGCGACAATTGCGACAGCGCCATCACCGGCACTTGCAGCTCTTTGGCCAGCGCCTTGAGCTTGGTGGTGATCTCGGTGATTTCCTGCACGCGGTTTTCCGCGCCGCGCTTGCTCGAGCCTGTCAGCAGTTGCAAGTAATCGATCACCAGGAGGTCGAGCCCGCGCTGGCGCTTGAGCCGCCGCGCGCGCGCCGCGAGCTGCGCCACCGCCAGACCGCCGGTCTCGTCGACAAACAGCGGCAGGTGCTGCAGTTCGATCGAGTGATCCTTGATCTTCTCGAAATCGGCTTCGTTGATGGCGCCGCGCCTGATCTGGTTCGACGGAATGCCGGTCTGCTCGGCGATGATACGGGTGGCGAGCTGTTCGGCCGACATTTCCAGCGAGAAGAAGCCGACGATGCCGCCGTTGACGGTGACGGAGTGGCCGTCGGGCTTCACTTCGCCGCGCCAGGCGCGCGCGACGTTGTAGGCGATGTTGGTGGCGAGCGCGGTCTTGCCCATGCCGGGACGGCCGGCGACGATGATCAAGTCCGACGGCTGCAAACCACCCATCATGCGGTCGAGATCGTCGAGGCCGGTGGCAATGCCGGACAATTTGCCGTCGCGCTGATAGGCCTTGGCCGCCATGTCGACGGCGGTGGTCAGCGCCTGCGAGAACATCTGGAAGCCGCCGTCGTAACGGCCGGTCTCGGCCAGTTCGTACAGCTTGCGCTCGGCGTCCTCGATCTGGTTGCGCGGCGAGAAATCGACCGGCGCATCGAAGGCGACATTGACCATGTCCTCGCCGACAATGATCAGCGCGCGGCGGATCGATAGGTCGTAGATGGTGTGGCCGTAGTCTTCGGCATTGATGATGGTGGTGGCTTCGGCGGCGAGCCGCGCCAGATAGACGCCGAGCGTCATGCCGCCGATGTCGGTCGAGGCGTCGAGGAAGGTCTTGAGCGTCACCGGGGTCGCGATCTTGCCGGCGCGGATCAGGTCGCGCGAGATCTGGTAGACCTTCTGGTGGATTGGCTCGAAGAAATGTTCCGGGTTGAGAAAGTCCGAAACGCGATAGAACGCCTCGTTGTTGACCAGGATCGCGCCCAACAGGCCTTGCTCCGCCTCGATATTGTGCGGTGCGGAACGAAAGAGCGGGCCGGGTTCGGCGAGCGGCTTACGGAGTGCTGATTCGGCAGGGGCCATGGTTATCCTTGTTCCGTCAATTGGACGAAACTTTGTTGGGGCCTTGGCTTACCCATCCCCGAGCAGCGATGCGACAACGGATTACTAATATCGCCGCTGTCCACAGTGCTCACGGTGAACAAAAATACGTGTGGCTGTGTGCGGAGACAGCTTGACGGTTCGATGGTACGCGAGGCGCGACGGCTTTACTCGCCGGCGAGCCGCAGCGGTTCGAAGCGCTTCGTCTCTATGGTACGCAGGCGCTGCTCTTCGCGCATGATGTAGTCGCGCGTTACCGGCACGATGCCCTGACGCTTGGTCAGTTGGATCTGGAACACCATCATGTTCTGCTCGCGGAACGACATTTCCGACGCCGCCAGATAGAACTCCCACATCCGCACGAAGCGCTTGTCGTAAATGCGCTCGACTTCCTCGAGATGGGCGAGGAACCGCTCGCGCCAGGCTTTCAGCGTGTCGGCGTAGTGCAGGCGCAGGATTTCGATGTCGGTCACCAGCAGCCCGGCCCGCTCGATCGCCGGCAGAACCTCCGACAGCGACGGGATATAGCCGCCGGGGAAGATGTATTTGGCGATCCACGGGCTGGTGCGGCTCGGGCCTTCCGAGCGCCCGATCGAATGCAGCACCATCACGCCGTCGCGGTCGAGCAATTGCGCGCTCTGGCGGAAGAAGCGGTCGTAGTGGTTGACGCCAACATGCTCGAACATGCCCACCGAGACGATGCGGTCGAAGATGCTGGCGACGTCGCGGTAGTCGGTCAGGTTGAACCGTGCGTACTTGGCGAGGCCTTTTTCCGCGGCGCGTTCATTAGCGACCGCGTGCTGCTCCTGCGAAAGGGTGACGCCGGTGACGTCGGCGCCGGTGAATTCGGCGAGATACAGGCTGAGCCCGCCCCAGCCGCAGCCGATATCGAGCACATGCGAATTCGGCTTGAGGCAGAGCTTGGCCGCCAGATGACGCTTCTTGGCCAGTTGCGCGTCGTCGAGCGACTGATCGGGGCTCTCGAAATAGGCGCAGCTATATTGCCGGTCGGCGTCGAGGAAGAGGGAATAGAGCCGGCCGTCGAGATCATAATGATGCGCGACGTTGCGGCGCGACCGTGTCCGCGGATTGAACTGGCTCAGGCGGCGGTAGAGAAAGCGCAGCAAGCCCTGTAGTCGCGCCCAATGCGGCACGTCGGTATTCTGCCCCAGCATGATCGCGAGCACGTCGGCGATCGAGCCTTGCTCGATCACGAAGGTGCCATCCATGTAGGCTTCGCCGAATTTAAGTTCGGGATCGAGGAGGATGCCCCATTCGGCGGCGCGGGTGGCGAAACGCACCGAAACCGGCCGGCCGGTGCCGTCGCCGAAGTTAAAGACGGTGCCGCGCGACGTGGTGACTTGGAATGTCCCCCGCCGGACAAAGGTCTTGAGCAGAAAACGAAGCAACCGGTCCATGGCCAGCCACCATCACTCTGATCAGATACTCAGTCGGTAATATGCTCCCGGCAAGGCGATTAACGCCATGGTTCCACAGGGGTTCCAATTCGGGGTCATTTGAGCAGAGGTAGCCTTTGGTAGCAATACGATTGTGGTGGGGCTGCTTTGCACTGGCGCCTGGGGTGGCCAGCCGGCGAGGGTCACAATCTGGAAATAATCGGGTATCAAGAAGCCGACTCAGGGGTTCTGGGGCGAGCGGCGTTTTCGAGAGGTTGATGGTAATGACGGTCTTTAATCGCGGCTTTGGGCTGGCATTAGGTGCGTGGGTGCTGTGTTTTGGCGCTGCCGCGGGCGCCCAGGAAAATCTGGATCACGGCAAGACGCCGGCCCAGTTGTTCGCCTCGGATTGCGCGGTTTGCCACAAGTCCCCGCAAGGCCTGGCCAAATCGGGCGGCTTGTTCGGCGTCGAAAGTTTCCTGCGCCAGCACTACACCGCCAGCCGTGAATCGGCGGCCGCGATCGCCAAATACCTGGAGGCCGCCGGCGCAGCGCCTGCCGCGCCGGCCAAGAAGGGCACGGGGACCAAGCGCGCCACCAAGGGCGATGAGAAGGGCAAGGCAGGCGAGAAAAAATCGGATGGCGCCGTAACCTTGCCTGGCGACAATAAGCCGGCGGACGCGAAACCGGCCGAAGCCAAGCCCGCCGAGCCCAAGGCTGCAGAGCCCAAGGCTGCTGAACCTAAGCCTGCCGAATCCAAACCCGCTGAAACAAAGCCGGCCGAAAGTCCGAAGGCGGACTAACGGCCGGGCTTTTAACGTCGGACGCCGATCAGGCTTCGGCGTCGTCTTTCTTCTTGGCTTTCTTGGCCTTGGCGGGCTTTGCCTCGGCGTCGGCTTCCGCCGTTTCGGCTTCGGCCTCTTCGCTTTCCGTCTGCGTCTCTTCCTTGTCGAACAGAGCTTCGGCGGCCGCGAGCGCTGCGGCTGCGTCTTCTTCGGCGTCCTCACGGCGGACGGTGACGTCCTCACCGCGCGCGATGCGCTCGGCTTCCGCCTCGCTGCGCGCGACGGTCACGGTGACCGACGCTTCGACGTCCGGATGCAATTCCAGCGGCACCTTGTACTGGCCGATCGACTTGATCGGCGCGTTGAGCATGACCTGGGTGCGGCTGACTTCGGCGCCTTCGGTCGAGACCAGCGTGGCGATGTCGCGCGTCGACACCGAACCGAACAGCTGGCCGGTTTCGCTCGCCTGGCGGATGACGATGTAGGTCTTGCCGTCGACCTTGGCGGCGAGCTTTCCGGCGACACCCTTGGCTTCGTTGCTCTTGACCTGCAGGTCGCCCTTCATGCCTTCGAACTTCGATTTGTTGTCGCTGGTGGCGCGCAACGCCTTGCCGCGCGGCAGCAGGAAATTGCGGGCATAGCCGTCCTTGACCTTCACGACGTCGCCCATTTGGCCTAGTCGGCCGATGCGCTCGAGCAGGATCACTTCCATTGTCGTCACTCCTTGATTTGAACTTGCGGTTATTCCGGTTTGTTCGGGTTGATGTGAAACGTTAGGTGCGAGTTGGCGGCCCACCTTGCGCGCGTCTGCGCGCGGCGCGGGCGCGCAGGTCGAAAGCGGTTTCGGTGATGCCGAGCAGGCACAGTGCCAGGATCGGCCAGCCGAACACGGCGACCGAGGCATAGACGCCGCCGAGCAAGAACGGACGGCTCTTGATGCCGCGCGTGACGGCGTGCAGCACGGCAAAGCCGAGAATGCCGTAGGCCATCATCAGGCTTGCGGACAGCACGCCGGCGATAATGCCGGCCAGACCGCTGGCAAAGCTCACGGCCATTGCCACGGCGAGCGCCGCGACCATCGAACGCGGAAAGGTCATGGTGGCAAGGTCGGGCCACGGCCGCTTCAGCAGGCCGGAGAAATTCACGACGCGGGCGGCGAGCCACAGGTTGAGCACATTGGTGATGGTGGCGAGAATGGCCGCGGCCGGCGGGATCGCGGTCACCAGAAATCCGACCAGCCGGTCGGTGCGGGCGGCATCCGGCTCACTGCCGGTGACCTCGAACATCCGCAGCATGGCGGTGTGAAGCGCCTTGCGGAAACTCTCGGCGTCGGTACCGAAATTGGGGATCGCGACCACCACGACCAGGGCCGCGAGGAGGGCGGCCCAGGCCACTAGGCGGCCGGGCGGATACCATTCGAGCGGAGCGCTGGCCGCGCCGTTGCCGCCCGCGGCCGCCGGGCGCGCCAGCATCGTCAGATAGCTCAGCCACCAGGCCGGAATGCCGGCGCCGGCCAGGAAAGCAAAGAACAAGACCGAGCCGAACACCGCGCCGACCGCGACCGCGCCGCTCAAGACGGCAACCATCGCCGCCCAATGGCTCCAGCCAAGGCCGGCGATCATGATCGGCAGCGGTGCGAGATAGAACAGGACGATCGACAGCCACGAGCCGGACGCCACCGAAGCGAACAGCAAAGCTGCCGCGGCGCCCGCACCGATCCCGATAAGTCCAAGCTGTATCATCACGAGCTGTCCCGCTCTTCGAGCGGTTAGAGACGGATCATTCCGCCCCAACCATCGGCTCGCGGGGTGACCCCGCAAGCCTCGTTTTTCAATCGACGCCTGATGTCAGGCGCGTCTTACTTAATGACGTAAGGCAGCAGGCCGAGGAAGCGCGAACGCTTGATCGCCTGAGCCAATTCGCGCTGCTTCTTGGCCGACACCGCGGTGATGCGGCTCGGCACGATCTTGCCGCGCTCCGAGACGTAACGCTGCAACAGCTTCACGTCCTTGTAGTCGATCTTCGGCGCGCCTTCGCCGGAGAACGGGCAGGTTTTCCGCCGGCGGAAAAAGGGACGACGTGCTCCGCCGCCACCAGCGCTTGCACCTTGGGATGATCCGAATGCCATGGTCTTAATCCTCCGCCACTACGGCGTCATCGTCGCCACGCGGGCGGCGTTCGCGTCCGCCACGATCTCCACGATCGCCTCGGTCTCCACGGTCCCCGCGATCGCCACGGTCGTCGCGATCCGATTTACGCATCATGGCCGAGGGACCTTCCTCGTGCTCTTCGACGCGAATGGTGAGATAGCGCAGCACGTCTTCGGAAAGACGTTCCTGGCGCTCGACTTCGTTCAGAGCCGCCGACGGCGCTTCGACGTTCAACAGCGTCAGATGCGCTTTGCGGTTCTTGGAAATGCGGTAGGTGAGGGACTTGAGGCCCCAATATTCGGTCTTGGCGATTTTTCCGCCCGCCTCGGTGATGATGGCGGACAGCTTTGCGGTCAATTCCTCGACCTGCTGCGTGCTCAAATCCTGGCGCGCAAGATAGACGTGTTCGTACAGCGGCATGAATGCCTTCCCTTGTTAGCCCGAAATGGGCCGATGACCTCGATCCTGGCGGCTAGCCCCTCGAACCCTTTGGGAAGGCTCGAATGCTCAGAAGGCGGGAACACGGGACGTCGGGCACAGCGGCCCTACCGGTTTTCGAGAAAAAGTGAAAAACGGCCGTCCGTTCAGCTCCCAACCAGGATCGACGGAACGAGGCGGTTTATAGGGATTTCCGGTGGAAAGGCAAGCTTGTGCGCGCATGGCCCCGAAAAGTGGGATCCGGTTTTCGGATAAGGCCATGCGCAAGGAAAAACGGGGGAACT
This sequence comes from Hyphomicrobiales bacterium, assembly GCA_031389925.1. GTDB lineage: Bacteria > Pseudomonadota > Alphaproteobacteria > Rhizobiales > Xanthobacteraceae > Pseudolabrys. The sequence continues at coordinate 8,978 of JANMSZ010000194.1, forward strand.
AAGCAGACCGCGGGCCGCTCTTTTGCTGCAGGCGGTCGGCCAATTTAACCGCAAGGTCAACGCCTTCGCGGATCTGGCGGGCGGCCTCGGGCTTGATATCGGAGGTGCGGCGCATCTTATTGAGGGCTTCTAAGAGCATTTCGAGCTTGTCAGCCATGAATTCCTGACGGAATTCGGGGTCTGTCCGCGCGCGTGCGAGGTCGTCCTCGGTTACCAGGTCGCTCATCGGTCGGCCCTTTGAGTGGTATCCCACAACCCTAGCGGTTAAGTCCTATCGGCTGGTTACCGCAGGCAGCGCAACTTGACAGAACCCCTGAGCGCGGTGTCTTTCGGCCCGATTTCACGCATTCATGACGGCAGGGCAGGTGTATGGCGGTCGCTTTCGTATTTCCCGGCCAAGGCAGTCAGACGGTCGGTATGGGCAAGGCTCTCGCCGAGAATTTCCGGCCGGCACGGGAAATCTTCGACGAGATCGATGAGGCGCTTGGCGCGAAATTGTCGGCCATCATTTTCGAAGGTCCGATCGAAACCCTGACGCTGACCGAGAATGCGCAGCCCGCTCTTATGGCCGTGTCGATGGCGGTGATACGCGTGCTCGAAGCCGAAGCCGGGCTCACGTTGGCGCGCGACGCAAAATACGTCGCCGGCCACTCGCTCGGAGAATACTCGGCGCTGGCCGCGGCCCGCGCGTTTACGATCGCGGACACGGCGCGGCTCCTGCGCACACGCGGGCAGGCGATGCAGAAGGCGGTGCCGGTTGGCGTCGGCGCCATGGCGGCGTTGATCGGCCTGGAATTCGATGCCGCGTCGGCTGTTGCGGCGGAGGCCGCGCAAGGTCAGGTTTGTCAGGCGGCTAACGACAATGGCGGCGGCCAGGTGGTCGTCTCCGGCGACAAGGCTGCGGTCGAGCGCGCAGTGGAAATCGCCAAAACCAAAGGTGCCAAACGCGCGATGATTTTGCCCGTATCCGCGCCCTTCCATTGCGCGCTGATGCAACCCGCCGCTGACGTGATGGCGGAGGCGCTGTCGAAAGTGTCGGTGAAGGCGCCTGTGGTGCCGGTGGTCGCCAACGTGTTGGCCAAGCCCATTCAGACGCCGGACGAGATCGTAAAGTCGCTAGTGACGCAGGTCACCGGCACCGTACGCTGGCGCGAGTCGGTAGCCTTCATGGCGCAAGCCGGCGTGACGACATTCTACGAAATCGGCGCCGGCAAGGTGCTAAGCGGTCTGATCAAGCGTATCGCCGACGGCGCCGCCACAAGCGCGATCGGCATGCCGGACGATGTCATCGTTTTCCAGAACAGGGAATAATGCTGCAGGTTGCCGGAGAGGCGGCGAGCCTGAATAAATAAAGGCAGGGAAAAAGACATGTTCGATCTGACGGGCAAGACGGCACTGGTGACAGGCGCGACCGGCGGTATTGGCGAAGGCATCGCGCGCGCGCTGCATGCGCAGGGCGCTACCGTTGCAATTTCCGGTACGCGCGCTGCTGTCCTAGAAAAGCTTGCGGGCGAACTTGGTAGCCGTGTTCACGTGTTGCCCTGCGATCTCGCCGACAAGGACGCGGTGGAGAAGTTGGTGCCGGATGCCGAAGCCAAGATGGAGAAGCTCGACATCCTGGTGGCCAATGCCGGTGTCACCAAAGACAATCTGTTCGTGCAGTTGAAGGACGAGGACTGGGATCAGGTCATCGCCATCAATCTGACGTCGACTTTCCGGCTCACCCGCGCGGCGGTGAAGACCATGATGCGCCGCCGTTTCGGCCGCGTGATCGGCATTTCCTCGGTGGTCGGCGTCACCGGCAATCCGGGGCAGGGCAATTATACGGCCTCGAAAGCGGGAATAATCGGCATGATGAAGACGGTCGGTGCCGAATATGCCAAGCGCAACGTCACCGCCAACTGCATCGCGCCGGGTTTTATCGCCACGCCGATGACCGACAAGCTCAATGAAAAGCAGCGCGAGGGCATCCTCGCCCGCGTGCCCGCGGGGCGGCTTGGAACCCCGGCGGATATCGCTTCGGCCGCGGTTTACCTGGCGTCCGACGAGGCCGGCTATGTCACAGGCCAGACCATCCACATCAACGGTGGGATGGCGATGTTCTAGACTGAGCGCCAAGGGAAGTGCCGAAAAGCGTGGCTTTTTGGGTCCTGTCCGGGCTACGCTGTCGCGCGCTAGTCAACGCTTTTGAAGTATGGTAACCGAAATTCGGCCCGGCTGGGGTGGCCGATGGCGATCAGCGCGACAAGCGCTTCGCGATCGAAGGCCACCGCACCAAAGTCAATCACGACGAGGCCGTTGGCGATGGTTACGATCTGCTCCGGGTCGTAACCCAAATCTAAAAAGCACGAGGTCGGAACGATGAGTGACATTGGCGAGCGGGTGAAGAAGATCGTCGTGGAGCACCTGGGGGTGGAACCCGACAAGGTGACCGAAGCAGCAAGTTTCATCGATGATCTTGGCGCCGACAGTCTCGATACCGTCGAGCTCGTGATGGCTTTTGAGGAGGAATTTCACTGCGAAATCCCCGACGATGCCGCCGAGACCATTCTGACCGTCGGCGATGCGGTTAAATTTCTCGAAAAGAACGCCAAAGGCTGACCAGCCGCCAATGCGGCTGCTCAATCGTTTCACGCGTCGTTGGCTGGTGGGCGAGCGCAGACAAGTTTCCGCAGTCTGCGCGAGCTTGAGTGCGCCCGCGTGTCATTTCGCTCGGAGCCGGTCATGAGACGTGTGGTCGTCACCGGAATGGGAATGCTCACGCCGCTCGGCTGCGGCGTCGAGCCGACGTGGGCGCGCCTCATCAAGGGCGAGAGCGGCGCGAAGAAGATCGACCGCTTCGACGTCTCCGACGTCGCCTGCAAGGTTGCCTGCAGCATCCCGCGCGGCGACGGCACCAACGGCACCTTCAACCCCGATCAGTGGATGGAGCCGAAGGAGCAGCGCAAGGTCGACGAGTTCATCGTCTATGCGATGTGCGCGGCCAAGCAGGCGCTCGACGATGCCAACTGGCATCCGGAAAGTTACGAAGACCAGACCACATCCGGCGTGATGATCGGGTCTGGCATCGGCGGCATCGAAGGCATCGCCAAGACCGCGGTCGAATTGGCGGAGAAAGGCCCGCGCCGGGTCTCGCCGTTCTTTATTCCTGGCCGCATCATCAATCTCGCCTCCGGCTTCGTCTCGATCGCCCACGGCCTGAAAGGCCCCAACAGCGCGGTGGTGACTGCCTGTTCGACCGGCGCGCATGCCATCGGCGATGCGGCGCGTATGGTCGCGCTCGGCGATGCCGAGGTGATGGTGGCGGGCGGCGCGGAATCCCCGGTCAACCGCATGGCGCTGGCGGGCTTTGCCGCGTTGCGCGCGCTCTCGACTGCTTTCAACGACGATCCAACCCGCGCCTCGCGGCCGTACGACAAGGCCCGCGACGGCTTCGTCATGGGCGAGGGCGCCGGCGCCGTGGTGCTGGAGGCGCTCGACCACGCCAAAGCGCGCGGCGCGAAAATCTATGCCGAACTGATCGGCTATGGCCTGTCGGGTGACGCCTATCACATCACCGCGCCTTCGCCGGACGGCGACGGCGCGTTCCGCTGCATGACCATGGCGATGAAGCGTGCAGGGATCGCCTCTGGCGATCTCGATTACATCAACGCCCACGGCACATCGACGCCGCTCGGCGACGAGATCGAGCTCGGCGCCGTGCAGCGCCTGGTCGGGAACGACGCCGCCCATATCTCGATGTCGTCGACCAAATCATGCGTCGGTCATCTTCTGGGCGCGGCCGGCGCGGTCGAGGCGATCTTCTCGATCCTGGCGATTCGCGACCGGATCGCGCCGCCGACCATCAATCTCGACAATCCGTCGGTCGAGACGCCGATCGATCTGGTGCCGCATAAGGCCCGCGAGCGCGATATCGACGTGGTGCTGTCCAATTCCTTCGGTTTCGGCGGCACCAACGCCTCGCTGATCTTCCGCCGCTATGCGGACTGACGGATAACGCGGCCTTCCGTCGCCCCCCCGTTTTCGCCATAATTCTCCCTAACGTGCGAATACATCTGATATTTTCCGATTCTTAGCCTGCGGACCCCGCATCATGATGGAGTGCGTATCAGTGAGTTTGTCTGGGCCGACCGCGGGAGCCTGCGTTTGAATTCCAATCCGCCACACAACGGCAATGGCCGCGGCCCCCATGGCGCCGTGCCGGTACCGCCGCAGGCGTCCAACAAGCTGCTGCGCAGTCCGCGCGCCGCGCTGGAACCGGAGCGCGTGCCGATGCCGCGCCGCCGCTCCAAGAAAGTGCGCCATCCTCTCGTCATCGTCGGCAATGCGATCTTCACCGCGCTGGTTGTCATCTCGGTCGCCGTCGGCGGCGCGCTGTTCATCGGCAAGCAGCGCTTCGAAGCGCCGGGTCCGCTGGCCGAGGACAAGGTCGTCAACATCCCGCGCGGCCTCGGCATCAAGGACATCTCCGACGTGCTGGTGCGCGAAGGCGTCATCGATCAGCCCTGGGTGTTCATGGGCGGCGTGATCGTCCTCAAGGCGCGTGGCGATCTTAAATTCGGCGAGTATCAGTTCATCAAGAACGCCAGCCTGGCCGACGTCGTCGACACCATCATCGAGAACAAGGTGGTGCAGCACAGCTTCACGGTGGCCGAGGGTCTGACCTCCGAACAGATCGTCGCGCGGCTTCTGGAGAACACCACGCTGTCGGGCCAGATCAGGGAAATCCCGCGCGAAGGCACGCTGTTGCCGGAGACCTACCGCTTCACGCTCGGCATGCCCCGCGATCAGATCGTCCAGCGCATGCAGCAGGGTCATAAGCGCGTGCTGCAGGAAGTCTGGGACCATCGCTCGCCGGATCTGCCGTACAAGACGCCCGAGCAGCTCGTCACGATGGCCTCGATCATCGAAAAAGAAACCGGCAAGCCGGAAGAACGCACCCGCGTCGCCGCGGTCTTCATCAACCGGCTCAAGACCAAGATGCGGCTGCAGTCCGATCCGACCATCATTTACGGCCTCACCGGCGGCAAGGGCGCGCTCGGCCGTCCGATTTTGCGCAGCGAGATCGATCAGGCGACGCCGTACAACACGTATGTCATCGACGGATTGCCGCCGGGCCCGATCGCCAATCCGGGCCGCGCCTCGCTCGAGGCCGCCGCCAATCCGGCGCGCACCAAGGAACTGTATTTCGTCGCTGACGGCACCGGCGGCCACGCCTTCGCGGACAATTACGCCGAGCATCAGAAGAACGTCGCGCGGCTGCGCGCGATCGAGCAGGGCAACGCACCGTCCGATGCGGTGCCTGCCGCCACCAAAGGCGGCGGCGCCAAACGGTAATCGGTGGCGTGACGGCCTTGTGAGCATCTTGGGCCGCCGCTAAGGTCCCGCGACTTCCGCATTCAACGAACGAGACGCAACCGATGGCCGGGATCTAATCATGGCATTATCGAGCATGACCGGCTTCGCGCGCGGCCATGGCGTCGCCGGCCCTTATGCCTGGAGTTGGGAGATCAAATCGGTCAACGCCAAGGGTCTCGATCTGCGCTTGCGTCTGCCGCCGGGCTGGGACGCCATCGAAGTGCCGGCGCGCAAGAACGCCACCGAGAAACTGTCGCGCGGCACCGTCTATGCCAATCTTACCGTCGAGCGCAAAGGCGTGCTGCCGACCGTCAAGGTCAACGAGCCGGTGCTCAATGCCGTGCTGGCGACGCTGAAATCGCTCGACGGCAAGGTCGACGCCACCAAGCCGACACTGGACGGCATCCTCGCGCTCAAGGGCGTCATCGAAATCACCGAAGAAGACGAGCGCGAAGAGGATCGCGCCGCCGCCGAGAAAGCCATCGTCGCCGGTTTCGACAAATTGCTCGCCGATCTCATCGCCATGCGGCGCGAGGAAGGCTTAACGCTCGGCCGCCTGCTGACGACGCGGCTCGACGAGATCGCGTCGCTCGCGGCGCGCGCCGAAGCGGCGCCCGGCCGCAAGCCAGAAGCGATCAAGGCGCGGCTCGCCGAGCAGATCGAGACTTTGCTCGCGGCCTCGACGCGTTTTGACTCGGACCGCCTGCACCAGGAGGCGATCATGATCGCCACCAAGGCCGACATCCGCGAAGAGCTGGATCGTCTCGATTCCCATGTCGCGCAGGTGCGCAAGATGCTCGCCGACGGCGGGCCGGTCGGCCGGCGGCTCGATTTTCTGGCGCAGGAACTCAACCGCGAATCGAATACGCTCACCGCCAAGGCCAACGACCTGGAGCTTTCCAATATCGGGCTCGAGCTCAAGGGCGTGGTCGAGCAATTCCGCGAGCAGGTGCAGAACCTCGAATGAACGATGAACCTGACATCAGCCGGCGCGGCATTATGCTGGTGCTGTCTTCGCCGTCGGGCGCGGGCAAGACCACGCTGACGCGCAATCTGCTGGAGCAGGAAGAAAACGTCGCGCTGTCGGTGTCGGTCACGACGCGGGCGCGCCGCCCGAGCGAGATCGAGGGTGTGCATTATTTTTTTCGTAACAAGCAGCAGTTCGAAGGCATGCGCGATTCCGGCCAATTGCTGGAATGGGCGGAAGTGCACGGCAATTACTACGGGACGCCGCGCGAGCCGGTGGAAAAGGCGCTCAGCACCGGCCGCGACGTGATGTTCGACATCGATTGGCAGGGCACGCAGCAGCTTTACGAGAAGATGCCGAACGACGTCGTGAGCGTGTTCGTCTTGCCGCCGTCCGCCAATGAATTGAAGATGCGGTTGGAGCGGCGCGCCGAGGACAGCGAAATCATCATCGCCGAGCGGTTGCGCAACGCGGCGGAAGAATTTCGGCACTGGAACGAATACGACTACATCCTGGTCAATCGCGATCTCGACAAGAGCTTCACGCGCCTGCGCTCGATCCTGACGGCGGAACGCCTCAAGCGCGTCAAGATGCCCAATCTCGAAAAATTCGTCGATAAGCTGCTGGCCGATCTGAAAAAGATCGCGCCCTAACGTTTCGTCAGCGCGGCAAATGTATTCGCCAACTTAACGAAACCCTCGACATTTATTTCCTCGGCGCGCGCGGTCGGCGCGATGCCGGCTTGCTCGAGCAAGGCGCCGGTGTCGCCGCCGAGCGATTTCAGGCTTTGCCGCAGCATCTTGCGGCGCTGGCCGAAGGCCGCCTCGGTCATGCGCTGCAGCAGGACGCCGTCGCAGGCGAGCGGCGTGGCGCGCGGCATTAGCCGCACCACCGACGACGTCACGTTCGGCGGCGGCACGAAGGCCGACGGCGCCACGTCGAACATGATCTTGCTCTCGCAGCGCCAGCCCGCCAGCACTGCCAGCCGTCCGTATGCGTCGTCGCCGACTTTAGCGACGATGCGCTCGGCCACTTCGCGCTGAAACATCAGCACCAGCATGTCGTACCAGGGTGGCCACGGCTCGGCGGTGAGCCAGCCGATCAGCAGCGGCGTCGCGATGTTGTAGGGCAGGTTGGCGACTACACGGGCGCGCCCGCCGCCGGCAAGCTTGGCCATATCGATGCGCAGCGCGTCGCCGGAGACGATCTCAAGCCGTCCCGGATAGCGTGTCGCGATCTCTTCCAGCGCAGCAATTGCGCGCTCGTCGCGCTCGATGGCGATGACACGGCTGGCCCCGAGCGTCAGCAGCGCCCGCGTCAGTCCGCCGGGACCGGGGCCGACTTCGACCACGGTCGCGCCTTCAAGCGGCTCGGCGGCCCGCGCAATGCGCGCCGTCAGGTTGAGATCGAGCAGGAAATTCTGGCCGAGCGATTTCTTGGCCGACAGGCTGTGCTTGCGGATGACCTCGCGCAGCGGCGGCAGGTCGTCGATCTGCGCCATCTATTTCGCGGCGACGAGCGCGGGAGATGTCGCCGCCAGCCGTGCGGCCAGCGCCAAGGCCGCCACCAGGCTCGACGGGTCGGCTTTGCCGGTGCCGGCGATGTCGAAGGCGGTGCCGTGGTCGGGCGAGGTGCGCACGAAGGGCAAGCCGAGCGTGACGTTGACACCATGATCGAAGGCCAGCGTCTTGATCGGGATCAGCGCCTGGTCGTGATACATGCACATCGCCACGTCGTAGCCGGCGCGCGCGCGCTCATGAAACATGGTGTCGGCCGGCAGCGGCCCGACCGCGTCGATGCCTTCGGCCTTCAGGCGCGCGACCGCCGGGGCGACGATGTCGCGGTCCTCTTCGCCGAGTGCGCCGTCTTCGCCGGCATGCGGATTCAGCCCGGCAATCGCGATACGGGGCCGCGCAACGCCAAAACGCGCGTGCAGGTCGCGCGCCACGATCCGCCCGGTCTCGACGATGAGATCGATGCTCAGCGCGCCCACCACATCCTTCAACGGCAAATGGATCGTCACCGGCACCACGGCCAATTCCGGCGACCACAGCATCATCACCGGGTGCACCGGCTTAGCCGTAGCCTCGGTCGCCAGCCGCGCCAGGAATTCGGTGTGGCCGGGCTCGGCAAATCCGGAGCGGTACAGCACGTTCTTGGCGATCGGATTGGTGACGACCGCCGCGGCCTGTCCCGACAGCACGTCGGCGACGGCGCGGCGGATCGATGCGATTGCGGCGGGCGCGCTGGTGGCGTCGGGCTTGCCGGGCGTCGCCGTCACCGGCAGGCCGAGCGGCACCACCGGCAAAGCGCGCTCGAAGGCGGCAGGGGTCTGCGCCGGCGTGACCTCGCTCAAAGGAACATCCAGGCCGAGCGTGCGCGCCCGTTGCCGGAGAAAATCGATATCGCCGATGAGATAAAACGGCGGCAGGTCGAGTTCAACGCGGCGCCGCCACAGCGCCAGCGTGAGATCGGGGCCGATCCCGGCCGGCTCGCCGAGCGTCAACGCTAAAGGCTGACGGGCGCGCGCGGTCATTTGTATTCGATCATGGCCTGCTTGCGGATCTCCTGCAAAAACTTCTTGCCCTCGGCTTCGAAGCGTTTGTTGAAGATTTCCTCGCGTATTTCGCGCTTAGCGGCGGACTCGCCGGTGGACGTCTTTTTTTCACACAACGCGAACATCTGTAGGCCCTGCGCGGTGACTTCCGGCGGCGTCAGCCGGCCGACTTCCATCCCGTTCAGGAGTTCGCGCAATTGCTGGGCCAGGTCGGCGGAGTTGCGATGGATCGGTTCGCGCACCGCGACGTCGCGCAAGCCCCGCGCCATGGCGAGACCCTCATTGCACGAGGTGAAGCGGCCGCGCAGATTCTCGGCCACGCGGCGCTTTGCGTCGATCCCGCCTTCGCTTTGGCCGCGCTCGACCACCACGGTGATGGGATAGAGCGTGTAGAGATAGCCGGCCGTTTCCTTCTCGGCGTCTTTGCGGTCCCGCATCGCGGTGGCGATGTCGGCTTCGCCGATCTGCAATGCGCCGCCAAACTTGCCGCGCACCAGTTGGTTCCAGGTCAGTTCGGCCCGCATGCGCGCCTTGATGGCGCCCGGCGAAATACCGGAGCGCTCGAGCAGTTGCGTAAATTGCGGGCTGGTCATGCGCTGGCGGCGCGCCATGTTTTCGAAGCCGGTTTCAAGTTCCGCGTCGGTGACCTCGATGCCATAGGTCTTGGCCTTGGTGATCTTGACGCGGTCGTCGATCAACTCGTCGATCACTTCTTTTCGGCTCGGGTTCTTGTGATTGGACGCGTTGATCAGTTTGGCGCGCTGCTGGATATCGAGCTCGGTGATCGGCAAACCATTGGCGACCGCCACCACCTGCGCGCGCGCGGGCGCAGGTGCCGCGAGCGCCGCGACGATGACGGCGCAGGCCAGCCAGAGCTGGATAGGTCGAAGATTCAAACGCATTCCCGGCATCGCGATGTCCATCGTCTTAAACTGAGCGGGCGGCCGCCCGCCAAGCCGCCGCCTCTATGATCACTGGCCCGTCTGGCTCAGCGCCTGGCTGACCGTGGTCCCGCCGAGCGTACGCAAGCTCAACTGCAGCAAGACCGTGTGGTTGAGCACCGCGGCGCCGCTGCCGTAAGTGTAGCTTGTCACGTAATTCAAGCCCAAAATGAAGCAATCGTCCATATAGGCAAGGCCGATCATGTTGGACGTGAAGGCGCGGTTGCGGACGTCGTAAAGGGCCGAGCCGCGCAATATCCAGTTGGCATCAAGCTTGACGGACGCGGTGCCGAGGAAGCCCTGGCGGCGGTCGTTGTAGCCGATCGCAGGCTGGGCGGCATAGTCCCCGTAGAGCAGGCTGGTGCTCCAGCGATTGAAGTTGGCGCTGACTTCGTATTCGGCGCGTTGCAACGTGAAATCTTGCTGGTCGAAACGGAAGCGCGACGTGAGTTTGTAGGTGCTGTTGGGCTGGTACGAGGCGCGCGCCACGTAGTCGGAGGCGCGGGTGTCGAGGCCGCTGTCGAGGCCGGTATTGGTGGTGGAGGCTTGCGCGAACGAGTTCTGCCCGAACAGCTGGTAGGACTGGCCGAACAGCATGTTGACGAAGCCGCCCTGGTTGAACTGGGCGGTGTATTGGGCGCCGTAGTTGGCGCGGCCGCCGCCTTCGACGCGGTCCATGCCGGAGAACTTGTCGACCCGGAACAGGTTGCTGTCGTCGAATACCAGCGTTTGCGCGTCTTCGTTCGGGAAGCGGCCGACCTGGGTTTCGTTCGGGCGCGCGATCACCTGGGCGATCGGCTCGATGGTCTGCGTGCCCCAGGCATGCGCGCTGATGAAGGGATAGCGATACTCCAACCCGACGGTCGGCATGGCGCGAACGAGGTTGCTGTCGCCGGTGTTGATGAAGTTCGACACGCCCGGGTCGTTCTTGACCTGGATCGACGCGGCGTCGGCGCGGACCTTCACGAACGGCGTGAACACCTGACCGAATCTGTCGGTCATGCTGTGCCGCCATTCCGTCTCCGCCGTGAAGCGGCTGTAGGTGCCGGGAACGCCGCGCAGCACGCAGTTGGCGGAATTGCGCAACGCCGAATCCGCGGTCTGCGCGCACTGGCCGTTGCCCTGCGCAAGGCGGGTGATGGCGTCGAAGTTGGCTTCGTTGCGCGACAGACTGGTGAAATTCAATTTATAGCTCAGCTCGCCGCCGATGATCGGGCGGTCGAAGGTGTAGTTGTAATCTATGACCGGATGAACGACCGGGATCTGCGCCTGCACGTCGGCCGGCGAGAAGCCCAGGAAATAGATCGTGCGCGCGTCGAAGAAACTGCGGTTGCCCATCCCGGTGAGATAGAGCTGCGAGTTTGCCGAGTTCTGCGCCTGCGAGAACGGGTCGGTGAAACGATAGGCCGATAGGCGCGGGTTGTAGTCTTGCAGGTAGGTCTTGTCCGACAGCAGCACGCCGTCCCAGCCCCACAGCCAGTTCTTGTTGATGGCGAACTGACCCGACGTTTCGAGGCTACCGCGGAAGTCGCGATAGCCGGGCGCGCTGACACCTGGGCTGGCGGGTTTGAAATATTCCTTGTCGAACTGCTTGATGCCGGAGACGCGGATGTCGTAGGCGCCGTTTTGCGTACGCTGACGGAATTCACCCTGCAGCAACGGCCCCTGCCTGGTCGTGATCATCGGCGAGAACGTCGCGTCGTAGTCCGGCGCCAGCGCCCAGTAATACGGAATTTCGACTGCCTGTCCGAACACGCGGCTTGAGCCGATCGAGGGCATCAGGAAGCCGGTCTTGCGCTTGACGGTCGGATCGGGCGCCGAGAAGTAGGGCATCCACGCCATCGGCATGCCGAAGAATTCGAGCTGCGCGTCCTCGAAATACATCATCTTTTCGGTTTGATCGTGGATGACGCGCGCGGCTTTCACCTGCCACAGCGGCGGCTTTTTCGGATCGTCCTTGCAAGCCTGGCAGGCGGTGTAAACGCCGTTATGGAAGACGGTGTAGTTGCCGGCGCTGCGGTCGGCGCGCGTCGCCGCCATGCGCGTCTGATCGGGCGTGTCCAGGCGCAGTGAATCGACGAAGCCGTCGCGGTAGTCGTCGGACAAGTCCATGACTTCGCCGTAGGTGACTTTGCCTTCCTCTTCGGTGAGGCGGACATTGCCTTCGGCGTGCAGACGCTTGGTTTTCTGGTCGTAGATCACGCGATCGGCTTCGATGGTGTTGCCGCCGTAATAGATCTGGACGTTGCCGACGGCCGAAACCTTGTTGTTGTTGTAGTCGTAGTTGATCTCGCGCGCCTGCACGAGCATCTGCTTCTGCGCGGCGCGCTCGATCGTCGCCTTGGATTTCGGCGGCGCCGGCGGCGCGGGCGGGAAGGCAAGTTCTTGCGCAAAGGCGGGCGCGAAAGGCGACAGGGCGTCAGGCAGCATCAAGCCGCCGCAGGCCAGAAGGCTGAGGACAGTCGCAAGACGCACAACGCCACGGCTTCGGGGCCGGTGCACTGCGGGAGGAGCGTTAAGCAGCCCCGCCATCAACCGTCCTCCTGGTACAACAACGCAATAAACCCCGTCAGTCCCCCGACAAGCACAGGTAGCCAAGCCGCTGCCACAGGGTGCATCAGCTCAGCCTTGGCTAAGTCCTCGGTTACCTTGGATAAAACATAAAGCAGAAAGCCGGAGGCCATGCCACTCAAAACCATCTTTTGCACGCCGCCGAAGCGGAAGAACCGTAAACTCACAGCCGCGGCAAGGAAAACCATGGCGGCGAGCAAAAACGGCCGCGCCAGAAGCTTTTGGAACTGTAATCTATAGCCTGCGGCGCCAAGTCCTGCATGTTCCGCGATCTCGATATACGATGGAAGTTCCCAAAATGGCACGGTTTCGGGTGTCGCAAAGCTTTCACGAACCTGCTCCGGCGTCAGCGAGGTCTTGAGCGGATACTCGGCATAGTCTTTCGGCAGCACGGCGAGCTCGTAGACGCGGGCGTTCTGGAGCTTCCATACGCCCGGCTCGAGGGTCGCGGCCTGCGCCTCGATGCGCCGCAGGAAGTGGCCGCCGGCGTCGAAGGCAAAGACCGATACGCCGTTGAGCGCCACGCCCTGGTCGCGGCTGGATTTGGCGCCGATGATCGCCTGACCGTCGGCCGAGCGCTGGTTGACCCAGAAATTCGACGTCGTGCCGCCGAGCCCGGACGGGTTCTGATTGAACAGCTCGGCCTCGTAACGCTTCGACTGTTCCTGAAGGATGGCGGAGACCGGATTGTAGACGGTCGTCGCGAAAATCCCGATCAGGAAAGCCACCACCAAAGCCGGCGACACGAATTGCCAGGCCGACATGCCGGCGGCGCGCGCGACCACCAGTTCGAGCCGCCGCGACAAATTCAGATAGCAGGACATCGCGCCGATCAGCACGCAGAACGGCATGATGCGCTCGGTCACCTGCGGCACGCGGTAGAACGACGTCTTCGCCACCAAAATCGCCGAGACGTTCGGGATGTCGCTGGAGCGGCGCATCATCTCGATGTAATCGATCAGCGCGACCAAGACGAAGATGCCGGCGAACACCATCACCACCGCGCTGAGGAAGCGCAGTCCGAAATATCGTGCCAGTGTTCCGCCCAAAACCTGCATTTAATTCACTTGCATGCGGTTACTTCGTGGCCACGGCTAAACGTTGCGAAATGCGCTCGGTCACCATCGCGATCCAGTTCATCAGGAAGGCCGGCGGCTCGAGGATGACGCCGGTCCGGATGATCCAGAGCCCGCCGCCGATGGCTACGGCGACCGCGATGTATTGCAGCACCAGCATCGCCGGAACGGTGGCGCCGAACACGGTCGAGGTGAATCCGATCAGCCGCAGCAGGCCGACGCCGCCGACCGCGCCGACCATCGACAGCGTGCGGCTTTGCCGCGTGGTGCGCGGCGCGCCGAGATAGGCGAAGGCGATCACCACGAAAGCCAGCGGATACAGCGGTGCGATCAGGCGGTCGTGCAACTCGGCACGGAACGGGCCCGGCTGCTCGATCAGGAACGGGTCTTTCGGATCGGGGAACATCAACTGCCAGAGATAGCGCTCGCGGATCGAGTATTTCACCGCCTGCGGGCCGCCGGAGAATTGCGACAGATCGAACGCGTAGCGCTCGAACTTCACCATCGCCGGGTCGCGTTCCTTGATCTCGTGGCGTTGCACGGTGCCCTGTTGCAGCACCAGGAACGTGCCGTTGTCGTTGTCGATCAACTCGCCGTTTTCTGCCAACACCGTCCGGCGTTCGTTCGGATCGCGCCGGTCGTCGAGGAAGATGCCGACCAACGTGCCGTTGTTGCGGCGTTCGCGGATGTGGATGGTGACGCCGCTTTCGATCGAGGTGAAGCGGCCGGGCTGCACGATGGTGCTCACGACATTGGCGCGCACTTCGGTGAGCCAGTCGCGCAGCATGCGCAGACCCTTCGGCGCGCCATAGGCGCTGATCGCCGTCACCAAGATCGACACGACGATGGCGACCGACAGGAAAGCGCGGAACAGCACCCACGGCGACATGCCGGCGGCGTTCATCACGATGATTTCGGAATCCGTCGACATTTTGTTGAGCGTGTGGGCGACGGCGATGAGCAGCGCGATCGGCGCGATCACCAGCACCAGCAACGGAATGATCAGCCCGGTGATGCCGACGAAGACCAGAATGGTCTGGCCCTGGCTGGTCATCAGGTCGATATCGCGCAACGCCTGCGTGACCCAGATGACCGCGGTCAAGCTGACGAGCACGACAAGGAACGCACCGAAGGTGGTGCGAAAAATATAAGCGCCGATCGACCCCATCCGCAGCATCATCCCCCAAGTTGCGGCATGCCATCTCTGCCGTCCGGGATCCCCACCGGACGCGCAGCCCAAACATCGTAAACCCTACCCCCGTTAGGGTTTACCTTGATCCCTTCACAAAGTGGCCGTGCGAAGGCAAAGCGTTGAACATGCACAACGAAAAGTTAAGTGCGGCCCGAGAGTTACACCACAATCCAAGCCCGCGGCGCGCGATTCTGGCAAGCAAATAGGGCGGTAGTGTCTAATTACCATGATGTTGGCCGCAGGCCTGTGAAAAGCCGCAAAACGCCGCCAGTTTGGGCTTTCCAGCTGGCTACCGGCCGCGCCATATGAGCGGGGCGCGGACTCGCTACAGCCAGCGCCTCGGCCGGGCCTCCGCCTGGAAACGCCCGCCTTAACCAATTGCCGTCCCAGCCTAAGGATTGCCCTATGACCGACGCCTTGAAACTCGGCTTTGGCCCCTTCAATGCTCCGGCGAAGGGCGTTCTCGTCGTCTTTTGTGACGACGGCCTCAAATTCGGCCCCGCGACCACAAAAGCGCTCGGGTCGGCCATTGGCCTGGTGACGCGGGCGGCCAAGGCCGAGCGCTTCACCGGCAAGAGCGGCACGTCGCTCGGACTGACCGTGCCCGAGGGCCTCAAGGTCGACCGTCTCGCGGTGGTCGGCGTCGGCAAGGTCGCCGAACTCGCGGCCAAGGACTTCCTCAAGCTCGGCGGCATCGCCATGGGCAAGCTGCCAAAGTTAGCCACGGACGGCGCGGTGTTCGCCGAACTGCCGAAGGGCGCGATGACGCCGGAGCAGGCCGCCGATCTGGCGCAAGGCGTGCAACTGCGCGCCTACGCCTTCGACCGCTACAAGACCAAGCATAAGGACGGCGAGAAACCGCCGGCCAAACGCAGCGTGACGGTCGCTGTCGGCGACGTCGCCGCCGCGCGCAGAGCTTTCGAGACGCGCAGCAGTGTTGCCGACGGCGTGGTGATCGCGCGCGACCTGGTGAACGAACCGGCCAACGTGCTCTATCCGGCCGAATTCGCGCGCCGCACTTTGGCGCTGAAGAAAGTCGGCGTCGCCGTCGAAGTGCTCGACGTCAAGGCGATGAAAAAGCTCAGCATGAACGCGTTGCTCGGCGTCGGCCAGGGCTCGGCACACGACAGCCGTGTCGTGGTGATGCGCTGGAACGGCGGCAAGACGGGCGAGGCGCCGTTGGCCTTCATCGGCAAAGGCGTGTGCTTCGACACCGGCGGCATCTCGATCAAGCCAGCCGCCGGCATGGAAGACATGAAGGGCGACATGGCGGGCGCTGCCTGCGTGGTCGGCCTGATGCACGCGCTTGCGGCGCGCAAGGCCAAAGTGAACGCGGTCGGCTTGATCGGCTGTGTCGAGAACATGCCGGACGGCAACGCGCAGCGTCCGGGCGACATCGTCAAATCCATGTCAGGGCAAACGATCGAGATCATCAACACCGACGCCGAAGGGCGCTTGGTGCTTGCGGATGTGCTCTGGTACGCCGCCAAGCGTTTCAAGCCGAAATTCATGATCGATCTGGCGACGCTCACCGGCGCCATCATCGTCGCGCTCGGCCAGGAATATGCCGGCATGTTCACCAACAACGACGAACTCAGCCATCGCCTGCACATCGCCGGCGAGGCGACCGGCGAACTGGTGTGGCGCATGCCGCTCAACCCGGCTTACGACAAGATGCTGGATTCCAAATTTGCCGACATGAAGCACACCGGCGGCACGCGCTGGGGCGGCGCCATCACCGCGGCGCAGTTCATCCAGCGCTTCGTCGCCGACAAAACACCATGGGTGCATCTCGACATCGCCGGCACCGGTTTCGATTCACGCCAGACCGACACCAACAAGAGCTGGGGCTCCGGCTGGGGCGTGCGGCTGCTGGATCGATTGGTGGCGGATCACTACGAGAAATAGGGCGCAGCCCGCCCGTTGGTCCGGGCCGGAAAATGTGGTAGATTCTAACTATGACCAAGGTTTTGCGAGAGGCGATTGCCAAAGTCGAGGCTCTGCCTGAGGCGGATCAGGACCGTATTGCTCGTGAGTTGCTCGATTATCTCAACAAGCTTTCTGCGCTGCGCGCCGATGTTGAAATTGGTATGCGTCAGATCGAAGCCGGCGAAAGCGCCGAACTAGATATTGAAGAGATCATCAAGCAAGCCCGTGACGAACATGGCCGGGGCGTCTAGACGGCTTATTCGTTCCGCTGCCGCGAGGCGTGACTTGATCGATATCTGGAAATACGTCGCCACGGCATCGTCTGCCGTCATGGCCGACAATCTTCTAGCAGAGATCGACCGCGCGACGTTGCGTCTCGCCAAGCATCCGTTCTCCGGTAGACCGCGCAACGACATCGCGGTCGGTTTGAGGTCTATTTTGGTGTCGCCATATCTCGTCATCTACTCCGTCACAGACACCGCAATCGAGATTGTTCGTGTGTTGCACGAGCGCCGCGACGTTTCCTCAGCTATCCCGGAACTGCCATGACCGAAATTCTTTTCTACCACCTGCAAGGCCAGAAGCTCGAAGGCGTGCTGACGCCGCTGTTGGAGAAATCGCTCGAGCGCGGCTGGAAGGTGGTGGTGCAGGGCGCTTCCGAAGAGCGCATCGACGCGCTCGATGCGCATCTGTGGACCTACCGCGACGACGGCTTCCTGCCGCACGGCACCTGGCGCGAGCCCGATGCCGTGGCCCAGCCAGTGCTGCTCACGCTCAACGACGGCAATCCGAACGCGGCCGACGTGCGCTTTCTGATCGAGGGCGCCGCGGTGCCGGAAGACGCCGGAGGCTACCAGCGCATCGTGCTGGTGTTCGACGGCGATGACGACGACGCGGTCGCCGCCGCGCGGGCGCAATGGACCGACGCCAAGGCCAAGGGCTTTGTCGCAACCTATTGGCAGCCCGACGAAAACGGCCGCTGGGTGAAAAAGGCTTAGAGCGCCGACGAGGCGCTTGACAAAATACCCACCGATAGGCTTATAGTCTATTTGTCCGATCCACCGAGGGGCAGGGACGACGGCCTACCCGGGGCCGATAAAGAACACGGGCGATGTCGCTTGCTCGGCCAATGGCCGATAGGCTGCCGGCCGACCATGCTGGCCGCCAGCCGCGGCTTGCCGCTGCCATGGTGATGACGCAAAATATGTCTTAAAGGACAAGAGCTTGGATTAACCAGGGGAAATCGTTTGCCGCGTGCCAAAGTGATTTCGGGAATAGTGCTGGTCTGCGCCGCGGCTTTGGCCGTGGCCGGCTGCAAGAATTCCACGGCGATATTCCAGGATCAAAACGACGGCGGCTGGTTTTCCAAGCCGGTCGAGATTTTCAGCAAGCCGGACTGGGCTAAGTCCTCCAGCGCCAGCACCGTCGCGCTTGGTCCCAGCGGCCCGGTCGGACCGGACGATCTGGTCGGCGCCGATGGGCGTTGCGGCGCGACCGCCTCGCCAGTGCAAGCTGCGGAACCGGCTCCGCCTGCCGACCGCGCGGTCGGCTCGGTCGCCGGCGATCTCGCCGGCACGCCGATGCCGGCCGGCACCGTCGCCGTCAACGCGCCGGGAGCCAGCGGTCCGACGGTGATGGGCGGCATCGCGCTCGGCATGACCGAGTGCCAGGCCGTTCAGCGCGCCGGCACGCCGGGCAACGTCAACATCGGCAGCGGCGAAAAAGGCGAGCGCAACGTGGTGCTGACCTATGTCAGCGGGCCCTGGCCGGGCATCTACCGCTTCAACGACGGCCGGCTGAAAGTCGTCGAGCGCGCACCGGCGCCGCCGGCCCCGCCCAAGGCGCCGCCGAAAAAGAAAAAGGCCGCCAAAAAATAGGCCAAGAAAGAGGCCGCCGCGAATTGTCGAGCGATCAAGCCGTCTCGAGCGCGGCGCTGGCGGCGATCCATTCTTCTTCGGCTTTCGCCAACGCGGCGACGACATTGGCGCGGGTCTTCGACAACTCCACCGCGCGCGCCGGTTCGCGCGTAAACAATTCGCTGTCGGAAAGCGTGGTGTCGAGCTTGCCAAGCTGGCGCGTCAGTTGCGCGATCACGACTTCGACTTGCGAAATCCGTTTGCGCAGCGGCGCGGTGTCGACGCGCTTTTCGGCGGCGGCGCGGCGCGTCTGCACGGGATCCGGCCTCGTCGTCGATTTGGCGCCAACGGTGGCGCCGCGGTTTTCCGACGACAGCACCATCTTCGTGTAGTCGTTGAGATCGCCGTCGAACGGCTTCACGTGGCCGCCGGCGACCAGCCAGAGCCGATCGACGCAGGCCTCGAGCAGATAACGGTCATGCGACACCAGGATCACGGCGCCGGAGAAATCGTTGATCGCTTCGATCAGCGCCGCGCGGCTGTCGATGTCGAGATGGTTGGTCGGCTCGTCGAGGATGATGAGATGCGGCGCGTGGAACGTCGCCAAACCCAGCAATAGCCGGGCTTTTTCACCGCCGGAGAGTTTTTCGACTTTGGTGTTGCCGGCAGCTTGCGAAAATCCAATGGCGCCGACGCGGCCGCGAACCTTGGCTTCCGGCGTATCGGGCATCAGCCGCCGCACGTGATCGTAGGGGCTGCCGGCCATGTCGAGCTCGTCGACCTGGTGTTGCGCGAAATAGCCGACCTTGAGCGTCGCCGCCCGCGTCACCGAGCCGTGCTCGGGCTCGAGCTTGCCGGCCAGCAATTTCACCAGCGTCGATTTGCCGTTGCCGTTGGAGCCGAGCAGCGCGATGCGGTCGTCATTGTCGATGCGCAGCGACAGACCCGACAAGATCGCGCGGCCAGGCTCGTAGCCGACCGACACGTCGTCGGTGGCGATGATCGGCGGCGACAATAGTTTCTCGGGCGGCGGAATGACGATCGGGCGCACTTCGTCATTCGTCAGCGCCGTGATCGGCTCCATCTTCTGTAGCATCTTGATGCGCGATTGCGCCTGGCGGGCCTTGCTGGCTTTGGCGCGGAAGCGGTCGACAAAGGCTTGCAGATGCTTGCGCTGCGCGTCCTGCTTCTTGACCATCTTTTGGTCGAGCATCATGCGTTCGCGGCGCAGCCGTTCGAAATCCGAATAGCCGCCGCGATAGAGCGTGAGCGTCTGGTTTTCCAGCGCCAGAATTTGCGTGACCGCGTTGTCGAGCAGATCGCGGTCATGGCTGATGATGATCATCGTGCTGGGGTAGGTGGCCAGATGGTCCTGCAGCCACAAAGTGCCTTCCAAGTCGAGATAGTTGGTCGGCTCGTCGAGCAGCAACAAATCGGGCTCGGAGAACAAAGTCGCCGCGAGCGCGACGCGCATGCGCCAGCCGCCGGAAAATTCCGAACACGGCCGGGCCTGGTCGGCGGTCGAGAAACCGAGGCCCGACAAAATGGAAGCCGCGCGTGCCGGCGCGGCGTGCGCGCCGATATCGACCAGCCGGGTCTGGATCTCGGCAATGCGGGTCGGGTCCGTCGCGGTCTCGGCTTCTTCCAGCAACTGCGTGCGTTCGGTGTGCGCCTTGAGCACGACTTCGATCAGGTTCTCCGGACCGTCCGGCGCTTCCTGCGCCAGCCGTCCGATGCGCCAGCGCGGCGGATATTCGATGCTGCCGTGCTCGGCGCCGAGGTCGCCGGTGATGACGTTGAACAGCGTCGATTTGCCGGTGCCGTTGCGGCCGACCAGGCCGACGCGGGCGCCGGGCGTGATGCGGGCCGAGGCGCCTTCCAGCAATGCGCGGCCGGCGATGCGTACGGTGAGATCGTCGATGACAAGCATGCGCGCCTTTTGGACGAGTGCGCTGCACAACGCAATCCCCGTTTGGTCATTCCGGCCCGGCAAAGTTAAGGGGTTTGGTCCACCTTGCGGATGCCGCCTTGGCCGGTCTGGCGCTGGTAGATGATCAGGTCGAACGACGGCGTGGCGTCATTGCCGACGATGGACGAGAGCAGGGCATGGGCCTGGCCACGGTGGTGCGTCTGGTGGTTGAAAAAATGGTCGAGTGCCGGCGCCAGCGCCTGCTCGACGGTCTGCGGATTGACCACGGTGCGGTAGCGGATCGGCCGGTTGAGATCGTCGTCGCTGAGCCGGTCGATATAACGGCTAATCAGCGTGTCCTGACTCTGGCGCGCTACACGCAATGCCTCGAAATCGTCGTACAGGATGGCATCGAGGCTCGGCGGCTGCTCGCCAACGCCGGTGAACCGCTTCATCCAGATGCGGTCGCCGACCAGCAGATGGTTCAGGGTTCCGTGCACCGACTTGAAGTAAGCGCCGCGGTCGGCCCGATAATCGGCATCGGACAACGTGGCTGCGGCGACAAATAGCCGCTCATTGCACCAGGCATTGTAGCCGGCGAACATCTGGTAACGTGCCTTCATCGTATGTTCCCCGCGACTTGCCGCAAATAGGCGTCCTGGGTATAAGCCGCCGCAGCCAAGTTGATCCAATGAAACTCGGTCAAGTCTCAATCAATCTCAGTGAAGGATAATCTCCGATGGCGGTCGAGCGTACTTTTTCGATCCTGAAACCCGATGCGACCGCGCGTAACCTCACCGGCGCCATCAATGCGATGATTGAGCAGGCCGGCCTGCGCATCGTCGCGCAGAAGCGCGTGCAGATCACGAAGGCCCAGGCCGAGCAATTCTACGGCGTGCACAAAGCGCGGCCGTTCTTCGGCGAACTGGTCGACTTCATGATTTCCGCGCCGGTGGTGGTGCAGGTGCTGGAAGGCGAGGGCGCCATCGCGAAATATCGCGACGTCATGGGCGCCACCGACCCGGCCAAGGCCGCCGCCAACACCATCCGCAAAGTTCACGCCAAGTCGATCGGCGAAAATTCCGTGCACGGCTCGGACTCGGCCGAGAACGCGGCGATCGAAGTCGCGCAGTTCTTTTCGGGCAACGAAATCGTCGGCTAAAAGACTGAATTAAAGTAGGGGAGGATTGCAGTGGATTTCTTGATGCAGAGTTTTGGGCACGCTCCGTTCTGGATCGCGCTCGGCCAGATCATCTGGATCAATATTCTGCTGTCCGGCGACAACGCCGTCGTCATTGCTTTGGCGTGCCGCTCGCTGCCGCCGAAGCAGCGGTTCTGGGGCATCCTGCTTGGCGCCGGCGCGGCCGTGCTGTTGCGCGTATTCTTCACCATCATCATCGCCCAGATCATGGGCGTTCCGTTCCTCAAGCTGGTCGGCGGCCTGTTGCTGCTGTGGATCGCGGTCAAGCTGATCGTGCCGAGCGACGAGCACGGCGAGGGCAGCGTCAAGTCCGGCGAAACGCTGTGGCGTGCCGTCTGGCTGGTGACGGTGGCCGACATCGTCATGAGCCTCGACAACGTGATCGCGATCGCGGCGGCGGCCGAGACCGCCGCCGCGCGCATCGACGTCGCGCATGCGCTCTCCATCAAGACCGTTCTGATCGTGTTCGGTCTGGCGACCAGCGTGCCGCTGATCATCGCCGGCAGCGCGCTGCTGATGAAGCTGCTCGAACGCTTCCCGATTCTGGTCTGGGCCGGCGCCGCGCTGCTCGGCTGGGTGGCGGGCGAGATCATCATCAAGGATGCCGCCGTGGCCAGCTATCTCGGCGACGCCTTGGTCGATCGCCTGCATCTGTGGGCGGCGGCGGTCGGCGCGGTCTTTGTGGTGGTGCTCGGGTGGCTCATTCGCCGCGTCAAGCACAAGAGCATGCTGGAGCAGCCGCTGATCGTCGATCCGCCGGGGCCGGAAGAATTTCCGCCCCATGCCCCGGAGCAGCCGGCACGCGACCGGGTCTGATCAAGAGTGCTAGGCTGGGGGAATGAATCAGCTTATTCGCCCCCAGCCTCCACTGCCGAAAATCGCGGCCACCGCCTGTCCGCATGACTGCCCGTCGACCTGTGCGCTCGAAGTCGAGGTGCTCGACGAGCGCACCATCGGCCGCGTCCACGGCGCCAAGGACAACGACTACACCGCCGGCGTGATCTGCGCGAAGGTCGCGCGCTATGCCGAGCGCGAGCACCACGCCGACCGGCTGCTGCACCCGATGCGCCGCACCGGCGCCAAGGGTTCCGGTGAATTTTCCCCGATCTCGTGGGACGACGCGCTCGATCTGGTCGTCGAGAATTTTCTCAAGGCCGAGCAGCGCCACGGCGCCGAAGCGGTCTGGCCCTATTACTATGCCGGCACCATGGGCCTGGTGATGCGCGACGGCATCCACCGGCTACGCCACGTCAAGAAATACTCCGGTTTCCATTCCACCATTTGCGTCAACCCGGCCTATGCGGGCTTTGCGGCCGGCGTCGGTCGCATCGCCGGGCCCGATCCGCGCGAGATGGCGAAGTCCGATCTGGTGGTGATCTGGGGCACCAATGCGGTGAACACCCAGGTCAACGTGATGACGCACGCGGTGCGCGCCCGCAAAGAGCGCGGCGCCAAGATCGCGGCCGTCGACATCTACATGAACGGCACCATGGCGCAGGCCGATCTGGCCGTGCTGGTGAAGCCGGGCACCGACGGCGCGCTCGCCTGCGCGGTGATGCATTGCCTGTTCCGCGACGGCAAAGCCGATTGGGACTATCTCAACAAATACACTGATCTGCCGCGCGAACTGGAAGCGCATCTCAAGACGCGTGATCCGGTGTGGGCGTCGGCCATCACCGGCACGCCGGTCGAGACCATCGAGGAATTCGCCAAATTGATCGGCGAGCGCAAGCGCGCGTTCTTCCGGCTCGGCTACGGTTTCGCGCGCTCGCGCAACGGCGCGGCCAACATGCATGCCGCAAGCTGCATCGCCGCGGTGACGGGCGCCTGGCAACTGGAAGGTGGCGGCGCCTTCCACCAGAACGCCGACATCTACAAACTCGACAAGACCATGATCGAAGGCCTCGACGCGCACGACCGCTCGGTGCGCATGCTCGATCAGTCGCGCATCGGCGCGGTGCTGACGGGCGAGCGCGAGGCGCTTCAGGGCGGCGGGCCGGTGACGGCGATGATCATCCAGAACACCAATCCGGTGTCGGTCGCACCCGACCAGAACAAGGTCAAGCAGGGCTTTGCCCGCGAGGACTTGTTCGTCTGCGTGCACGAGCAGTTCATGACCGAGACGGCGAAGTTTGCCGATATCGTGCTGCCGGCGACGACCTTCCTCGAGCACGACGACGTCTATCGCGGCGGCGGCCACCAATACATCATCCTCGGCCCGAAGCTGGTCGAGCCGCCCGGCGAATGCCGCAACAATCACGAAGTGATCTCAGCACTGGCCAAGCGCCTCGGCGCGGAGCACGCCGGTTTTGGCATGAGCCCGCGCGAACTGATCGATCAGATGCTGCAGGTGTCCAAGCGTGGCACGCTCGCCGAACTAGAGGCGAACCGTTGGCTCGACTGCCAGCCGCCGTTCGAAGAGGCCCACTATCTCGGCGGCTTCGCCTGGCCCGACGGCAAATTCCGTTTCAAGCCGGATTGGCCGACGGTGCCGTTTCGCAGTCCCTATCAGAGCGGTCCGGTCGCCGACATGCCAGGCCTGCCGGACCATTGGACCGCGATCGAGGAGGCCGACGACAAATATCCGTTCCGGCTGGCGACGTCGCCGGCGCGCGGCTTTCTTAACTCGACCTTCAATGAGACGCCGACGTCGATCGCGCAGGAAAAGCGGCCGACGGTGCTGATCCATCCCGACGACGCGGCGGCTTTGACGATCGCCGACGGCGACTATGTCGTGCTGGGCAGCACCCGCGGCGAGGTGCGGCTGCACGCGCGCGTGTTCGATGGCGTGCGGCATGGCGTGTTGATCGCGGAATCGATCTGGCCGAATACGGCTTACGCCGACGGCTGCGGCATCAACACATTGACCGGCGCGGATTCCATCGCGCCTTATGGCGGCGCCGCGTTCCACGACAACAAGGTCTGGATCAGGCGGGCAAAAGAATACCCGCCCGCGGGCTGAGCCGCAGGCGGGTGCTTTAGCCGTTCAGATGCGAGGCTACAGTTCCTTGCCGATCTTGGCGTCGACCGAGTAGGGGCCGGCGCCACGGATCGCGATGAAGAAGCAGACGATGCCGAGGAACATCACGTATTCATAGCCGCCGGCGCCGACCGAGAAGCCCTTGGCCCAGTGCGCGGCGAACATCGCGATCAGCAGTTCGATGGCGAGCGCGGAGGCGAAGAAGCGTGTGGCCAAGCCCAGCACGAGTGCAGCGCCGCCGACAACTTCAAAGAAGATCGCAAGTATTGAGAACCAGCGTGGCAGGCCATAATTGTTGGCGAAAGCCGTGCCGACGGCGTCGGCGCCGCGCGTCCATTTCGGCCAGCCGTGCATGATCATGATGATGCCGAAGACCACGCGCGTGATCGTGTATGCAATCGGCTCCATCGTCGCGTAAAATCCGGCTAGTCCCGGAAAAATAAGTTTTGGCTCGCTGCTCTGTCCGTTCATTGCTTTGCCCCCGTGCTGGTTTTGGCCACTCTGATAAGGTGGCGCCGCAACTATAACACCTTACAACGCCGAATTATTCACGTTGATGTGTGGAAAACTACGCCGACGGAGCGAGCGACGCGGCGTCCGGCACCGGCACGCCGTCGAGCAGGCAGCGGCCGTCCACGACCGTGATCCGGCCCTCGGCAACTTGTTTGAGTGCCAATGGATAGATGTGGTGCTCGACCGCCAGCACGCGCTGGCCGAGTGACTGTTCTGTTTCACCAGGTAGAATCGTCACCGCGCCTTGAGCGATGATCGGCCCGGCATCCATTTCCGCCACGACAAAGTGAACGGTGGCGCCGTGGACCTTAGCCCCGGCCTCGAGCGCGCGCCGGTGGGTGTCGAGGCCCTTGAAGGCCGGCAGCAGCGCCGGGTGGATATTGATCAGCCGCTCCGGCCATTGGCTGACGAAGCCTGCGGTCAAAAGTCGCATGAAGCCGGCGAGGCAGACGATGTCGATGCGGTGTTTCACCAGCGCGGCTTGCAGCGCACCTTCGAACGCGGCGCGGTCCTTGCCGTATTGGGTGTGATCGACGACCGCGGTGGCGATGCCGGCCGCGCTCGCGGTCGCCAGACCACCGGCATCCGGCCGGTTCGCCAGCACCAGGGCGATTTCCGCGGGATAGGTTGTATCTTTGGCGGCTTCGATCAGCGCCGCCATATTAGAGCCGCGGCCGGAAATCAGAACGGCGACGCGCTTGCGGCTCATGGCTCACCCGGCAAGGTCGAGTGTGCCGTCATAGACCACGCGCGGCTCCTCGCTGGCACGGACGACTTTGCCGAGAGTCGAGACCTTTTCGCCGGCGCGCGTCAACGCGTCGGCGACGGCGGTCGCGTCCTTCGGCGCAACGACCACGATCATGCCGATGCCGCAGTTGAAGGTGCGCAGCATCTCGTTCTGCACGATGCCGCCTTCGGCCGCCAGCCATTTGAACACCGGCGGCACCGCGACGCGCGACAGATCGATGCGCGCGCCGAGGCCTTTCGGCAGCACCCGCGGAATGTTGTCAGGAAATCCGCCGCCGGTGATATGAGCGAAGCCTTTCACCGCCTTGGTCTCGCGGATCGCGGCGAGGCACGACTTCACGTAGATGCGCGTCGGCGTCAGGATGGCGTCGCCAAGGCTTTGTTCTGGCGCGAAGGGCGCCGGTTGAGTCCAGGGCAGTCCGGTTTTCGCCACCACCTTGCGCACCAGCGAGAAGCCGTTGGAATGCACGCCGGAGGAGGCGAGGCCGAGGATGACGTCGCCTTCGGCGATATCGCCGCGTGGCAGCACCTCACCGCGCTCGACCGCGCCGACCGCAAAGCCGGCGAGGTCGTAGTCGTCGCCGGCATAGAGCCCGGGCATTTCCGCGGTCTCGCCGCCGATCAGCGCGCAGCCGGCCTCGCGGCAGCCGATCGAAATGCCGGCGACCACGGCGGCGCCGACCTCGGGTTCGAGTTTTCCACACGCGTAGTAGTCGAGGAAAAATAATGGTTCGGCGCCTTGCACCACCAAGTCGTTCACGGACATGGCGACCAGATCGATGCCGATGGTGTCGTGGCGGCCGGTCTCGATGGCGATCTTGACCTTGGTGCCGACGCCGTCATTGGCCGCGACCAGCACAGGGTCTTTGAAGCCGGCCCGTTTGAGGTCGAATAGGCCGCCAAACCCGCCAATTTCCGCATCGGCGCCCGGCCGCGCGGTGGCGCGCACCAGCGGCTTGATCAGGTCAACCATCCGGTTGCCGGCATCGATATCCACGCCGGCTTGCGCGTAAGTGAGGCCGCGCTCTTTTTCTGCCATGATGGCTCTGTCTAAACGGGTGTGTTGGCGGGTCTTACGGAGAAATCGAAATTCGCGCAATGGTCAGGGCGCCGTTATACTCTGCCGTTAGGGAAGGGGCGCCGCCGGCCGGTCAGGCCGGGGCGAACCTGCAAGCCGGGATTGCCTTGAGTATTCCAAACCTCATTACGCTGGGGCGTATTTTGCTGGTGCCGATCGTGGTCTGGGCGATCACGTATCCCGGCATGATGTGGCTGGCCTTTGTCCTGTTCGTGGTTGCGGGCGTTAGCGACGGCGTCGATGGCTTTTTGGCCAAGCGCTTCGGCTGGACCACCGAGTTAGGGCGCTATCTCGATCCGCTGGCCGACAAGGCGCTGATCGTATCGATCTATCTGGCGCTCGGCATTAACGACCTGATCCCGCGCTGGCTGGTGATCCTGGTGGTGTCGCGCGATATTCTAATCGTCGGCGGCATCATGTTGTCTTGGCTGATGGGTGATCCGCTCAAGATCAAGCCGTTGCTGGTTTCCAAGCTCAACACCGTGGCGCAGATCGTGTTCGCCTGCGTGGTGCTCGGCACGCTTGGCTTCGACATCAAGGCCGACATGCTGACGCTGGGGCTCATGATCGTGGTCGCCTGTACGACTCTGCTGTCGGTCGCGGCTTACGTCGCAGAATGGATGCGTCACATGAACTCCACGGCGGCCGGGCCATGACTCGCGCACCGCATCAGCCGTCCAAGCCGGCCAATGGCGTTGCGTTCCAGCGTCAGATGGTGTTCTGGCTGGCGGCGCTCGTCGTCTTCATCCTGGTATTGTGGCTGCTCAGCGAAATCCTGCTGCCGTTCATCGCCGGTCTCGCCATCGCGTATCTGCTGACGCCGTTGACCGACCGGCTCGAGCGGCTGGGCGTGCACCGGCTCGCCGCCGCGCTGTTGATCATCACGCTGGTGGTGCTGGCCCTTGTCGTCATGATCCTGCTGGTGGCGCCGGTCCTGGGCGGGCAACTGGCGTCGTTCATTTCCAACATTCCTGGCTACGTGACCAAGCTGCAAACATTGCTCAGCGATCAAAGTACGCCGTGGGTGCAGAAACTCCTGGGCGCCGGCTTTAGCCCCGACAAATCGTTTTCAGAATTGGCGACGCAAGGCGTCGGCTGGCTCACGACGTTCCTGAAAGGCCTGTGGTCGGGCGGGCGCGCGCTGGTATCGCTGTTCTCGCTGATCGTGGTCACGCCGGTGGTGGCGTTCTATCTGATCTACGACTGGCACCGCATGCTCAAAACCGTTGATAGCTGGGTGCCGGTGCAGCAACGCACGACGGTGCGGCAATTGGCGCGCGAAATCGACGCCGCGATCGCCGGCTTCGTGCGCGGACAGAGCGCGGTCTGCCTGATCCTCGGTTCGTTCTATGCGGTGGCGCTGACGCTGAGCGGGCTCAATTTCGGCCTGCTGATTGGGCTGATTTCCGGGCTGATCACGTTCATCCCCTATGTCGGCTCGCTCACCGGGCTGATCCTCTCGCTTGGCGTCGCGGTCGCGCAATTCTGGCCGGAATACACCTCGATCCTGATCGTGCTCGGCATCTTCCTGGTCGGCCAGTTCCTCGAGGGTAATGTGCTGGCGCCCAAACTGGTCGGCGAAAGCGTCGGTCTGCATCCGGTCTGGCTGATCTTTGCGCTGCTGGCGTTCGGCTATCTGTTCGGCTTTGTTGGACTGCTGGTGGCGGTGCCGCTTGCCGCCACCATCGGCGTGCTGGCGCGGTTCGCGCTGCGGCGCTATCTGCAAAGCTCGCTCTATACCGGCGAGAAATCGAGTTGAGCGACAAGTCGAGTGTAAAGATGGGTCGTATGGATCAATTCGGTCCGCGTCAGCTCGTGCTCGCGCTCGATCATGCGGTGAGTTTCGCGCGCGAGGATTTCCTCGGCGGGCCGTCGAATGCCTCGGCGTTGACGCTGATCGAGCGCTGGCCGGATTGGCCGGATCGCATCATGGCGCTGGTCGGCCCGGAAGGCTCCGGCAAGAGCCATCTCGCCGCGATCTGGGCCGAGATCACGGGCGCCCGCGTGCTGGCGGCGAAGCTGTTGCCTGAAACCGATCTGCCGTCGGCCTTTGCCACTGGCGCCTTGGTGGTCGAGGACCTCGATCCAACCGACCTCGACGAACGCGCGCTGTTCCATCTGATCAATCTCGCGAAGGAAGAACGCGCTTACGTGCTGCTGACCGCGCGCGCGCCGGTCGCAAGTTTCCCGGTGGCGATCCGCGATCTGGCCTCGCGGCTGCGCGCGGTGCCGGGCGTCGCGCTGGCGCCGCCCGACGACGATCTGCTGCGTCTCTTGATCGTGAAGCTCGCCGCCGACCGCCAGATCAATGTCGACGAGCCGCTGGTGAATTATCTCGCCAACCGCATCGAGCGCTCCTTCGCCGCCGCCCATGACGCGGTCGTACGTCTGGATGAGGAGGCCATGCGCCAGCACCGGCCGGTGACGCGCGCATTGGCCGCGGAACTGTTTCGCTAGCGCGCATATTAACCTGCCGCGCATAGGCTGCCTTGACGGGGAGAGCCGACGGGCGTGTCATCCAACGGCCATGTTCGCAGGCTAGGTTAGTGTCAGGCTTATTTTAAATGGCAGATCTTGCGCAAGATATTGTTTCTGTTGATGAAATTGTTTCGGCCGACCGCCGCGACGATGCTGCGGCTGCGCAATCCGCTCCCGCGCTCAGCTCGCTACCGGAACGTTTTATCAACCGTGAGTTGTCCTGGCTGCATTTCAACCGCCGGGTCCTCGAAGAGGCAGAAAACGAGAGCCACCCCGTACTCGAGCGGGTGCGCTTCCTGTCGATCTCGGCCGCCAACCTCGACGAATTCTTCATGGTGCGCGTCGCCGGCCTCAAGGGCCAGGTGCGCGAAGGCATCACCGACAAGAGCCCGGATGGGCTGACGCCGAACGAGCAACTCACGCGCATCGTCGAAGCCGTATCGCGGCTCGCCAGCGATCAGCAGCAGCGCTGGTTGGAACTGCGTCCCGCGCTGGCCAAGGCCGGCGTGACCTTGATCGAAGCGTCCGATCTCAAGAAGGCCGAGCGCGCCTGGCTCGAAGAGCGCTTCCTGACGCACGTCTTTCCGCTGCTGACGCCGCTCGCGATCGACCCGGCACATCCGTTCCCGTTCATTCCCAATCTCGGCTTCTCGATGGCGATGCATCTGTCGCGCGCCAAGGACGGCAAGGCGATGAACGCGCTGGTGCGCATGCCGCAGAAGATCGAGCGCTTCATCCGGCTGCCGAACACGCCGGACCAGAGCATCCGCCTCATCACGCTCGAGGACGCCACCGCGCTGTTCATCGGCCGGCTGTTTCCTGGCTACACGGTCAAGGGCCACGGCGCGTTCCGCGTCATCCGCGATTCCGATCTGGAAATCGAAGAAGAGGCCGAGGATCTGGTGCGGCTGTTCGAGACCGCGCTGAAGCAGCGTCGCCGGGGCTCGGTGATCCGGCTTGAGCTGAACGCGTCGATGCCGAAAGAATTATGCGGCTTCGTGCAGCGCGCGCTCGCGGTGGCCGACGACGAAGTGTTCATGGTCGATGGCGTGCTGGCGCTCAACGATCTTTCCCAGCTCACCAAGCTCGACCGGCCCGACCTCGAATTCGTGCCGTACAATCCGCGTTATCCGGAACGCATCCGCGATCACGCCGGCGACGCCTTCGCCGCGATCCGGCAGAAGGATCTTGTCGTCCACCATCCCTATGAATCTTTCGACGTGGTGGTGCAGTTTCTAAATCAGGCGGCGCGCGATCCCAACGTGGTCGCGATCAAGCAGACGCTGTATCGCACCTCGGCCGAATCCCCGATCGTTAAAGCGCTGGTCGAAGCGGCGGAAGCCGGAAAATCCGTCACCGCGCTGATCGAACTCAAGGCACGCTTCGACGAGGAAGCCAACATTCGCTGGGCGCGCGATCTTGAGCGCGCCGGCGTGCAGGTGGTCTACGGCTTCATCGAACTCAAGACCCACGCCAAGCTGTCGATGGTGGTGCGCCGCGAGGGCGGCTCGCTCGCGACCTACGTCCATATCGGCACTGGCAATTATCATCCGGTCACCGCGCGCATCTACACCGATTTGTCGTTCTTCACCGCCGACGCCGTCATCGGACGCGACGTCGCGCGCATCTTCAATCACATCACCGGTTACGCCGAGCCGGCCGAACTTGAGAAGATGGCGATCTCGCCAGGTGGATTGCGCGCGCGTATCCTCGAACACATTGCGCAAGAAGCCACCAATGCCAAGGCGGGCAAGCCGGCGGCAATCTGGATGAAGATGAATTCGCTGGTCGATCCGGAAATCATCGACGCGCTCTACGATGCGTCGATTGCCGGTGTGCCGGTCGAACTGGTCGTGCGCGGTATCTGCTGTCTGCGGCCCGGCGTGCCGGGCCTGTCCGACAATATCCATGTGAAATCGATCGTCGGCCGCTTCCTGGAACACGGCCGCATTTATTGCTTCGGCGCCGGCCATCCGCTGCCGCATGCCAAGGCCGCGCTCTACATTTCCTCGGCCGACATGATGCCGCGTAATCTCGACCGCCGCGTCGAGGTGCTGACCCCGATTCTCAATGCCACCGTGCACGAGCAGATTCTCGGCCAGATTATGGCTGCGAACTTCAAGGATAACGAGCAAAGCTGGACGCTCTTGCCGGACGGCAGTTCGACGCGCATAAAGGCCGCGCCGGGCGAGGAACCGTTCAACGCCCACAAGTATTTCATGACCAATCCGAGTCTGTCGGGCCGTGGTAAATCGCTCAAAGAATCGTCGCCGCGCAGCCTCATCCGCCGCCACACCGAAGGCGCGTAAGGGCTCGCGTCCGGTATCCGCCAAATCGCAATCGGCAAAAGGCCGGCTCGACCACGGGCCGCCGATCGCCGTCATCGACATCGGCTCGAACTCGGTCCGCCTCGTCATCTACGAGGGCCTGACGCGTTCGCCGACGCCGATCTTCAACGAAAAGGTGCTGGCGGGTCTCGGACGCCAAGTGCAAACCACCGGCCTTTTGGCGCTCGATGCCATCGACACCGCCTTGACCGCGCTGGTGCGCTTCCGGGCGCTGTGCGACACGCTGCACGTCCGTAAAATCTGGGCGATCGCCACCGCTGCCTGTCGTGATGCCCGCAACGGCCGGGCCTTTATCGCCGAGGCGGAGCGCATCTGCCGCACGCCGATCAAAATTCTCTCGGGCAAGCGCGAGGCGCAGCTCACCGCGTTTGGCGTCATCTCCGGTATTCACAAACCGGACGGTATCGTCGGCGATCTCGGCGGCGGCTCGCTCGAACTGGTCGACGTGCACGGTTCGCGCGTGCGCGGCGGCGTGACGCTGCCGCTCGGCGGCTTGGCGCTGCAGGACATCGCCGGCCGCTCGCTCAAGAAAGCCGAGAAGGTGGTCGAGGACTCGTTCCGCGGCCTGTCTTTATTGAAGCGGGGCGAGGGCCGCACGCTCTACGCCGTCGGCGGCACCTGGCGCGCGCTGGCGCGGCTGCACATGTGGCAGACCGGCTATCCCTTCCACGTCATGCACAATTATCAGGTCTCGGCGCGCGAGGCCCTGGACTTCTCGCGGCTGGTGCATCGCGTCGATACCGAGACGCTGTCCAAGATCGAAGTCGTCAATGCCGCGCGCCGGCCGCTGCTGGCCTATGCCGCGGTCGTGCTGGAAAATCTGGTGCGCATCGTGCGGCCGAAGGAAGTCGTGTTCTCGGTCCTCGGCGTGCGCGAGGGCCTGCTTTATTCGCTGCTCAAGGCACGCGAGCAGCGCCGCGATCCGCTGATCGCGGCGGCGGCCGATCTCAACGTGTTGCGGTCGCGCTCGCCGGTGCACGGCGAGGAGCTGATCGACTGGACCGACCGTTTCATTGTTTCGTCCGGACTGGATGAGACCGCCGACGAACGCCGCCTGCGCCATGCCGCCTGTCTATTGGGCGACATCGGCTGGCGCGCGCATCCGGACTACCGCGGCGAGCAGTCGATGAACATTATTGCGCATGGCGCCTTTGTTGCCATCGATCATCCCGGCCGCGCCTATCTCGCGCTGTCGGTCTATTTCCGCCACGCCGGCTTGAGCGAGGACGAACTGTCGCCG
This sequence comes from Hyphomicrobiales bacterium, assembly GCA_031389925.1. Taxonomy (GTDB): domain Bacteria; phylum Pseudomonadota; class Alphaproteobacteria; order Rhizobiales; family Xanthobacteraceae; genus Pseudolabrys. Next base: position 41,919 of record JANMSZ010000194.1, read on the forward strand.
CGCCTGCGCGAACTGGCGACGCCGCGCATCATTGACCGCGCCCGCGTGCTCGGCGCCGCCATGCGCGTGGCTTATATCCTTACCGCCGGGCAGGAGGGCGTGCTGCCGAAGACGCCGATGCAGGTGAAGCGCGGCAGACTGGAACTGAAGCTGCCGGGTCGTTACAGCAAGCTCATGAGTGACCGTTTGTTCAGCCGGCTGCGCCAACTCGCAAGGTTGGTCGGGCGCGAGCCGGCGATCGAGGTTTAGGCGTGATGACAACGACCGACAGTCCGACAGAACAGACTGCCGATACGGCAAAAGACGCGCTGTTTGATCCCGCCGCGGCAGACTGGGAGCTTTATCGAGACGATGGGTTCATCGGCCTGATTGGACCATTCTGGAAGCGGCCCTCTGGCGACAGCTACCTCTACGCCTTCATGGCCGAACCGAAGCATCACAACCGCCGCGGCGTCGTTCAGGGCGGCATGCTGATGACCTTCGCTGATCGCTCCATGGGAATGACCTGCTGGTATGCCAACGAGCAGCAGCCGCAGGCCACGGTCCAACTGGACATGCATTTTATCGACGCCGTTCAGATCGGCGAGTTTGTAGAAGCCAAGTGCACGGTCGTGCGCCGGACACGCTCGCTGATCTTCATGAGCGCCGACCTTGTCGTCGGGTCGCGTGTCGTGGCGACGGCCAAGGGCGTGTGGAAGACGCTGAGTAAAAAGCCGTCTTAGGTCTTCTCCACCGTCACCACGCGGCCCTTGTCGACCGCCAGCGCCAGTCTGCCGTGCTTGAGGGCAAGGGCCTTCTCGCCGAATAGTTCGCGGCGCCAGCCTTTGAGCGAGGGCACGTCCGCGTCATCGTCGGCGGCGATACGATCAAGTTCGTCGACAGTCGCGATCACCTTGGCCGCAACGCCGTTGCTCTCGGCGGTCATGCGCAACAGCACCTTGAGCAGTTCGACGGTGGCCGCGCCGTTTGGCGCCGGGCGGAAGCGGTCGAGCCGCGGCAGCGTTTTCGGATCGCGGTCGATGCCGCGTTGCACCGCCTCGATGATGGCATCGCCCCAGCGCGAGCGCTCGAAGCCCTTCGGCATCGAACGGAGCTGGCCGAGTTTCTCGATCGTGTTCGGCGCCTGCACGGCGATATCGCCAAGCACGTCGTCCTTGAGCACGCGCGAGCGCGGCACGTCGCGCGATTGCGCCTCGCGTTCGCGCCAGGCGGCGACTTCGATCAGCACGCCGAGTTCCTTGGGCTTGCGCACGCGGCTCTTGAGCCGCTCCCAGGCGCGCTCCGGCTCCATGCGATAGGTTTCCGGCGAGGTGAGCACGCCCATTTCGGCCTCGACCCAGCTCGTGCGACCGCGCTTCGCGAGATCGGCCGATAGCTTGAGGTAGACGTCGCGCAGATGCGTCACGTCGGACAGCGCGTAGGTCATCTGCGCGTCGGTGAGCGGGCGGCGCGTCCAGTCGGTGAAGCGATGCGACTTGTCGAGCATGTCGCCGGTGATGCGCTGGACCAACTGGTCATAGGAAATCGAGTCGCCATAGCCGAGCACCATGGCGGCGACCTGGCTGTCGAAGATCGGGTGCGGAATCCTCTTGGCCATGTTCCAGACGATTTCGATGTCCTGGCGCGCGGCGTGGAACACCTTGACGATATTTTCGTCGGTCAAAAGGTCGAAGAAGGGCGTGAGATCGATGCCCGGCGCCAGGGCGTCGATGACGAAGGCCTCATCGGGCGAGGCGATCTGCGCCACGCAGAGCAGCGGGTAATAGGTGGTCTCGCGCAGGAATTCGGTATCGACCGTGACGAAGGGAAACTTCGCCATGCGCGCGCAGACCTGCGCCAGTTCGTCGGTGGTGGTGATCGAATGCATTGTGGAGAGAGCCTAACCCGATCTGGTGCCGGTTATGACAGTTTTTCTTAGTCTAAAGGCCGCGATTTCGCGGCATGTGGATGAACTCCCAGGGTGAGGGCATGGCGCCCACAGGGACTTCGATGAGGGTGGGCTCGCGCCGGGCAAAAGCCAGCCGCAACGCCGCGCCCAGCTCAGTGGGGTTGCCGGCGCGCCGTCCGGCGGCGCCGAAACTTTCGGCGAATTTGACGAAATCGGGGTTGGCGAGGTCGTTGGCGATCAACCGGCCGGCGAACTGCTCTTCCTGGATACGTTTCACATTGCCGAAATAACCGTCGGCGAACACGATCGCCACCAGCGGAATTTTGTGGCGTACCGCGGTCGCCATTTCGTTGGCGGTGTACATGAAGCCGCCGTCGCCGTTGATCGACAGCACCGGCACGTCCGGCCGTGCGTGCTGCGCGCC
>JANMSZ010000486.1:0-14827 GCA_031389925.1 Hyphomicrobiales bacterium
AGTAGAACGAGCTTCCGATCCAGGCGACAGCGGCGATAACGTGGACCCAGCGAAGTGTGGCGCTCAGCAATTCAGTCAGGACGATTTCCAAGGCAATTTGACCTTCTTAGACGCCCGGCACGGTCAACATGCCAGACGGCAGCCGCACTTTACAAGTGGACGTGAGGTCAAGGCCAGGCGGCCAAGCGTTACACCGTCAGCTTGAACGACGTCGTGCTCTCCATGTCGTCGCCATACCAGGCGACGATCGCGGCTTCGCGCTTGCCGAGATATTGCGTGACGCCGTTTTCCTGCGTCATCGGCATGTCGTGGCCCGGCACCAAGATGCTGCCCGGCCGCTTGCGCCACAGATCCCAGATTTTCGCGATCGAGGCTTTGCTGACGGCGGCGTCGTAGGTCATGTCGGTGGTGCCCGACACCAATTCGGCGCGATTCTTGGCGGCGTCGCCGGCAAAGATCACATCCTTGTCCGGTGCGTGCAGGACGTAGACCATGCAGCCCGGCGTGTGGCCGGGCGCCAGATGCGCGGTGATGTTGGGGAAGACTTCCTCACCTTCCTTGGCGGTGTGCAGCTTCGGATAGGTCTTGAGCTCGCGCATATAAAGCTCGGGCACCGGCGTCTCGCCCCACGGTACGGTCAGCGACCAGTCCAGTTCGTGCGCGCCGATGACGATGCGGGCGTTCGGGAACATCGGGTAGTTCACCGAATGATCATGATGCGAATGCGTCAGCAGCAGGTCGGTAACTTCGGCCGGCTTCAGCCCGCGTTCCGCGAAACGTTTCAACAGCATCGTGCGCATGCTGAAGCCGCCGGTGTCGACCACCAGAATGCGGCCGTGCGCCCGCAGCAGCACGACGGTGCTCCAGCCCAGGCCGCCGTGGCACACGGATTTGCCGGGAAAGCCCGTAACGACGATGTCGAGGTCGTAATCGTTGAGTTTCATGGTTGCTCTTTCGGCCAATTCTAGAATTGATAAAGACGCGCCGGATTGTCGACCAGAATCTTGCGCAACTCCGTGCTGTTCCTGGTCCATGACGCGAGCCGGTTGAGCGCCGCGCCGTTGTCGATCGGCCGGAACGGCTCCACCGACATCGGATCGTGCCGGCTGCCGCCCGGATGCGGCCAGTCGGTGCCCCACACGACGCGATCCGGATTGGCGTCGATGATCGCACGCGCGATTGGCGCGGCGTCGGCATGGTCCGGCACTTGCGAAATGCGGTACGCCGCGGAAATCTTCACATAGATCTTGCCGCTACGCAGCAGCGACAACAATTCGGCAAAGCCCGGTTGTCCGAGCCCGAGTTCGGCCCTTGCCAGCCCGAAATGATCGACCACCAATGGCGCCGGCAGTCGCATGATGGCTTTCGTCAGCGGCGCCAGAACGTCGAGGTTGGTATAGGTCTGCACGTGCCAGCCGAGATTGGCCACGCGGGCGGCGGCGCGTTGCAGACGTTGTCCCGCCACTGCCGGGTCGTTCTCGCCGGTCGATTCCAGATTGACGCGCACGCCGCGAATGCCGGCTGCGTGCATCGTCTCGAGTTCGGCATCGCTGGTCTTGTCGTCGATCACCGCGACGCCGCGGGCGCGCGCACCCATCTGGCGCACGGCATCCACGGTGCAGGCATTGTCGGCGCCGTAGGGTGAGGGATGCACCACGATGACGCGCTCGATGCGTAGCGCGCGATGCAGCGCGTCGAGATTCGCAAGCGAAGCCGGGCCTGGCGTGTAGCGCCGCTCCGGCGATAGCGGGAATTTGTCGTCCGGCCCGAAGATATGGGTGTGGCAGTCGCAGGCGCCGCGCGGCATGTCGAACGAAACAGCGGTCGGCGTGACGCCGAGAATGGAGGGGTTCGCCATGCCGCCATCAACCCTCTGCGCTACAGTTCCCGTAGCGCGTTGAACTGCGCGACATAGCCCGATGCATCGATGCGCACGCCGATCACCGTGGTGCGCTTGGTCTTGAGCGCGGCGCTCAAGGCGTTGCTGAAGTCCTGCTCGGTTTCGACCGTGACGCCGTCGGCGCCGAAGGATTGCGCCAGCTTCTGCCAGTCGACGCCGCCGAGCGCGACGCCGTGCAGCGGAATGCCCTTGATCTCCTGCTTGACGCGGATGAGGCCGATCTCGCGGTCGTCGAAAATGATGACGATGATCGGCAGGTTCTCGCGCTGCGCGGTCTGCAGTTCCGCGACTGTCATCAGGAAGCCGCCGTCGCCGGTGAACGCCACCACCGGCCGGTCCGGGAACGCCATGCGCGCGGCGAGCGCGCCCGGCACCGCGTAGCCCATCGAGGCGAGACCGTTGGAGGTGAGGAATTCGCGCGGGCCGTAGGATTCCCATTTCTGCACCACCAGCAGACGGCTGGCTCCGGCGTCGCAGGTCGCAATGGTGTCGCGCGGCAGGATGGCGCGCGCAACTTCCATGGCGCGCTGCGGCGACAGGCCTTTGCTCGGCGTGTTGAGCGCGTCGCGCACTTCGGTGCGGAAGTTCTTGGCGGATTTCTCGCCCCAGTTCGTGCCCTCCGGCGCCCATTGCGCCAGGCCCGCGAGAATGGCCTTGAGGTCGCCGATGATTTCCGGATCGGCCGGCACCAGCGCGTCGGTGCTCGCGACCGACGACAGCGCCAGAACGGGCAGAGTATAGGGCCAGGGCTTGGGCTGCAGTTCGACCGCGTCGAGGCCGATCGTGACGATGAGGTCGCTCTCCATCACCAGCTTGCGCTCGATCAGGCCGCCGATGATGCAGCCGGCGCGCAGCGGGTGATCCTCCGGGATCATGCCCTTACATTTTGTCGTCGTGAGAACCGGCGCGCCGAGGCGCTCGGCGAATTTCACGAACTCGGCCGAGGCCTTGCACCAATAGACGCCCATGCCGGCGATCAAAATCGGCCGCTTGGCGCGATTGAGCATGTCGAGCGCGGGTTTCAAATCGTTGCGGTCCGGTCCGGGCGTGATCCAGTTTGGCATCAGTGTCGGCTCGGCCGTCATCGCGGCGGCCTCGCGCGTGGTCTCGCTCTGCGGGAATTCGAAATGCACCGGGCCTGGCGGCGTCGCGGTGGCGGTGCGCATGGCGCGGCGCACCTGCTGGCGCACGACCTTGGCGTCGATAACGGTGCTCCACTTCACGATCGGCTCGTAGATCGCCTGCTGGTTGATCACCTGGCGCAGGCCGGTTTCGTAGGTCGGGCGCGAATAGGCATCGGTGATCGCGATCAGCGGCGAGCGGTCGAGAAAAGCATGCGCGACGCCGTTGACCATGTTGGCGGCGCCCGGCCCGCGCGTCGAAAGACAAATGCCGGGTGAGCCGGTGAGATCGCCCCAGGTCGAGGCCAGCATGGCGCCGGCGACTTCCTGTTTCATCAGGAGAAAACGCATCTGGAGCTGGCGCGCCGCTTCCATCAATTCCACAGACTCGCCGCCGGGATGGCCGACGATGAAGGGCGTGCCGGCATCCTTGAACGCGGCTGCCAGCACTTCGACGGTCGTGGACATCAACAAGCCTCCCGAATAATTGCGGCTCTGCGACCGCTATGCGCACCATGACAGCACAATCGTAGACCGCCAACCGCCGCGCGGCGCAAGATGGCAGCCATTCACGACATGCATTAGTATCGCGCTGGTCCGCAAGAGGCTTGACATGTCCGACGTTACGATCGCCGTCCTCGACGTGTTCCATCCGCAGATCGAAGCCGCCATCAAGGCGGCGGCGCCGGTGAACTGGCGTGTTGTCTTCACTGCCACCAATGCGCTGCCGGCGCGCGCCGCGGCGATCCACGATGCGGACATCGCGCTGATCATGGCGGCGCACATGCCGAAGGAGTTGCTGGCGCAGGCGCCGCGGCTGCGCTTCATCCAGAAGCTCGGCGCCGGCGTCGACCGCATCGATCTCGACTATTGCCGCGAGCGCGGCATCGGCGTCGCGCGCCTGCATGCCGGTAACAGCATTCCCGTCGCCGAACACACTATTCTCCTGATGCTTGCCGTGTATCGTCAGTTGCCGCAGATCGACGCCCGCACGCGCGCCGGCGTCTGGAGCAAGGAAGATGCGCGCGGCATGCACCGGCAATTGCTGGGCAAGACCGTCGGCCTGGTCGGGTTCGGTGCGGTCGGCAAGGACGTCGCCAAGCGCTTGCGCGGCTTCGATGTCGATATTCTTTATTACGATCCGTTCCGCTCGCCCGTCGATGCCGAGCGGAGCCTCGGCGTTACCTATTGCGATCTCGACGATCTGCTGCGCCGCGCCGATATCGTGTCGCTGCATCTGCCGTTGATGAAGGAGACGCATGGTATCGTCGACGCCAAGCGTATCGCCGCGATGAAGCCGGGCGCGGTGCTGATCAATTGCGCGCGTGGCGGCCTAGTCGACGAAGTCGCGCTCACCGCGGCGTTGCGCGATGGGGGCCTGTTCGGCGCCGGCATCGACGCCTTCGCGGAGGAGCCGCCGGGCGACAGTCCGCTGTTCAAGCTGGACAACACGGTGGTCACTTCGCATCTCGCCGGCGCCACGATCGATAATTTCGGCGGGCTGCTGGAGCGCTCGATCGGCAACATGAAGTCGGTGCTGCGCGGCGACGCGCTGCCCCCGGGCGACGTCGCGGTCGCGCCCGGGCCGAAAATCGCCGCTGAGTAGCCGAGCGCATGATCCCGAAAAGTGTGAAGCGGTTTTCGGACAAGATCATGCGCCAAGATAGACAAAGGCCGCGCACGGCTCTACTTCTGACGCAACGCGCTGCTAGCTCAGCTGGATAGAGCACCAGACTTCGAATCTGGGGGTCGGGGGTTCGAATCCCTCGCAGCGCGCCAAACCCATCCCCCAAATTAACTGTAAAACGGTGTGCACGCCGGTTTCGGCCTCAAATCGGCCGCTTCGGGGTAGTGGATGGCTGCCATGATTGGCGCTTTGGCGCGCGATGGCCTAAAGCATCCCCACATTCACTCAATCGATTGACGTGATCGGCATGCGCGTCCGCGCATAGGCGATCCATTCCTTAAGGTCTGACATCTCGTGACATTCTTGCCCACAAGCCCGCCCTTCGCCCGCGCCTTGACGGAACGCAACTATACCGAACCGACGCCCGTGCAGACCGCCGTGCTTGCCGACGCAGCGGACGGCCGCGATCTGCTGGTTTCGGCGCAGACCGGCTCCGGCAAGACCGTTGCCTATGGGCTGGCGATCGCCAAAAATCTTCTCGACGGCGCCGAGCGCTTCGAGCGCAGCGCCAAGCCGTTGGCTCTGATCGTCGCGCCGACGCGCGAGCTGGCGCTGCAGGTGCAGCGTGAACTCACTTGGCTCTATCAATATACCGGCGCTCGCGTCGTCTCCTGTGTCGGCGGCATGGACCCGCGCCGCGAGCAGCGCGAACTGGCCGACGGCGCGCATATTGTCGTCGGCACGCCAGGCCGGCTTTGCGATCATTTGCGGCGTGGCCGCCTTGACGTTTCACAATTGAAAGCCGTCGTGCTCGACGAGGCCGACGAGATGCTCAACCTCGGCTTCCGCGAGGACATGGAATTCATCCTCAAGACCACGCCGGCAGAACGCCGCACGCTGCTGTTCTCGGCGACTCTGCCGCGCGTCATCGTCACGATGGCGAAGCAATATCAGAAGAACGCTTTTCGCATCGAAGTCGCTGGCGGCGAAACCGGCCATGCCGACATCGAGTACCGCGCTATCCGCGTCGTGCCGAACGATGTCGAGCACGCCGTCGTCAACGTGCTGCGCTATTTCGAGTCGCAGAGCACGCTGGTGTTCTGTAATACGCGCAACGCCGTGCGCCATCTGCAGGCGGCGCTGCTGGAGCGCGGCTTCTCCGTCGTCGCGCTGTCGGGCGAGTTGACGCAAAGCGAGCGCACCCACGCGCTGCAGTCCTTGCGCGACGGCCGGGCGCGCGTCTGCGTCGCCACCGATGTCGCGGCGCGTGGCATCGATCTACCGAACCTCGGCCTCGTCATTCACGCCGAACTGCCGAACGATCCGGAAGTCATGCAGCACCGCTCAGGCCGTACCGGCCGCGCCGGCAAGAAGGGCGTGAGCGTCCTGCTGGTGCCGCCGGCGCGCCGCCGCCGTGTCGAGATGATGTTCAGCCAGGCCGGCGTCAACGCCATTTGGGCCGCGGCGCCGCAAGCCGAGGAAATCAAAAAGCTCGATCAGCAGCGCATGCTGCAGGACGCGCTCTTCAGCGAAGCCTCGACCGAGGACGATCTGGTGCTGGCGCGCGCGCTGCTCGCCGAGCGCTCGGGCGAGGAGATCGCCGCGGCGCTGGCGAGGCTTTATCGCGCGCGGCTGCCGTCGCCCGAAGATATTCTCGATCCCGGTCAGGACAGAGGCCGCTCGCGCGACGATCGTGGTGACCGGCAACCGGCTCGCCATGCGCGCGGCGACGATCGCGATACCGGTCCTGACACGCGGACGAAAAAGCCCGGTTTCCGCAACAGCATGGCGGAAGGCAGCGTCTGGTTTCGCATCGGCGTCGGCCGCAAGAAAAACGCCGAGGCGCGTTGGTTGCTGCCGATGATTTGCCGCCGCGGCGGCATCACCAAGCAGGACATCGGCGCAATCAGGATTTACGGCGAGCACAGCGAGTTCGAGATCGCGGCGCAGGCGGCGGAGAATTTTTCCGTCAGCCTCAAGCGTCCCGACAAGGAAGAAAACATCCGCATCGAGCAATTGCCGGGCGGCCCGCAAGGCGAGGTGGCATCGGAAAAGCCGGTCGAGCGGCAAGAGAACCGGCAAGAGAACCGGCAAGAGAACGTCCAGCCGGCGCCCGACACCGGCGCGCGCGACAATCCGGGCTTCAAGAAAAAGCCGGACTACGCGAAAAAGCGCGACTTCCACAGCAAGCATCGCCGCGATCACAAGCCCTCGCATGGCGGGCCGCCACGGCGCGACGACGGCAAGCCGTTCGCCAAGCCGGCCTTCGGCGACAAGTCGAAAAAAGATTTCAAGAAAAACTTCAAGAAAAACAAGTTCCACGGCTGAGGCGACCGCAAATTGCGTTAGACTTGTTGAGTTAGATTTGCGCGCCGGTCCGCGGAGACGTTCGACGATGAAAGCCTTGCTGGTCGCTTTGGGTTTGGTGTTTGCCGGCGCGGCTTTGGCGCAGGAGCCGGCTCAGCGCGGCCGCGCGCTGCTCGAAGACCATTGCGCCGCCTGCCACGCCGTCGGTAAAACCGGTGATAGTCCGCGCCCGACAGCGCCGACGTTTCGCACGCTCAGCCGCAGCTTCAATCTCGACGAATTTACGCAAAAACTTCAGCGCGGACTAGCCTCGGGCCATCCCGACATGCCGGAATTCAAGTTCGGCGAGGGCGACGCCCGCGCCGTGACCGCCTATCTGCGGTCGATCCAGGAATAAAAATGGTGTTTCGTTCCGTTGCTTGGTGACTTTCTTTTGAACCTTTCGTGACCCTGGCGCTTTAACGTTACGGAGGCGCCCATGCAAAAAACACATAAAGCAACGGCATTAGTGGTCGAGGACGATCTGGATCAGCGCGAATTGGTCACCGCCCTTCTCGAAGAGTGCGAAATGGCCGTTATTCAGTGTGAGACTGCGGAATCGGCGGAGGCCGTGCTGGACAAAGTTGGGGGCGATCTCTCGATGATCTTTACCGACATCAAGTTGGCCGGCGACATGAGCGGCACGGAACTCGCGGTACTGGCCAAGGCGCGCTTTCCCGACATGCTCGTTATCGTGACCTCGGGCAGCCACGCGCCCGTGCTCCCCGCCGGCGCGATGTTCATGCAGAAGCCGTGGCGGGCGCTCGATATCTTGCGCGAGGCCGAGCGCGCACGGCACTAGGGGCTATCCCCGCTACCGCTCGATCTCGATTTCGTCGCTCTTGGCGCGGGAGACGCAGATCATGATGTTGCCGGCCTTGTCGTGCTCGGCGAGATACAGGTCGCGGTGATCGGCCTCGCCGGCGAGCAGTGTCGTCTTGCAGGTGCCACAGGTGCCGGTCTCGCATGAACTCGGCACCTCGAGGCCATGGGTGCGCAAGACTTCGAGAATGGTCTTGTCCGTCGGCACGTCGAGCACGGCGCCGGTGCGCGCCAATTTCACCTTGAATGGTTTGTCGGTCGGCTTGTGGGTCTCGGCGTCGCTGAAGGCCTCGAAGTGCACGGCGGCGTGTGACCAGTGATCGGTCATCAAGCGCACCGCTTCCATCAGCGGCCGCGGCCCGCAGCAATAGAGATGCTCGCGGTTCTTGCGCTCGGCCAGGATCGGCTTGAGGTCGAGCGAGCGCGACATATCGCCGTAATCGTAGTGGATGGTGACACTGTCCTTGAGTTCGGGTGCGCTCAGTTCGTCGCGAAACGCGGTCGTCTCCGGCGAGCGCGAACAATAAAATAGCCGGAAGCGTTTTCCCTCCGCCTGGATCTGTCGGATCATCGCCATGATCGGCGTGATGCCGATGCCGCCGGCGACGAACAGGAAATCCTGCGCGCGTTGCGGCAATTCGAAATCGTTGACCGGCGGAGCCACCGTCAGTTCGTCGCCAGTCTTGACGTGGTCGATCAGATCGCACGAGCCGCCGCGGCCGTTGATCTCGCGTTTGATCGCGACCTGATAGCGGTTGCGCTCGGCCGGATCGTTGCACAGCGAATATTTGCGCAGCAGGCCGTTCGGCGTCCGCAAGGCGATATGCGCCCCGGCCGAAAACGCCGGCAGCGGCTGGCCGCCCGGATCTGACAATTCGAACAGATGAATGCCGTCGGCGATTTTGTCGTTGCGCGTCACGCGGAGTTGCATCATCGGCCGTAAGTCAGGAGCGTTCATGCGTCAGCGCGCACCGCTGACGCGTTCGACCGGCGGCGTCGCCGCGGCCATCGGCGCCTCTTGCGGCGTCTCTTGCGCCATCAGCGCGGCATAGGCATCCGCGAGGCCGGCGCCGAACATCGGGTCGCGTCCGGGTGCGCCGAGATCCTTGGCGGTCGCCAGTAGAATGCCGCGCGCCTGGTCCGGGGTGAGGCCCGGCTTGCGCTCGATCATCAGCGCGATGGTACCGCTGATTGTGGCCGCCGCATGCGAGGTGCCGGACGAGACTTCATAGCCGCCATCGGGAATCGCGACCATGATCTGCGAACCCGGCGCCGCCACGGCAATGTGGTTGCCGCGGTTGGATTGTTCGAGCAGTTGGTCGTCGGCGTCGGTCGCGCTGACCGCGATTACGTTGACGTCCGCGGCCGGATAAAGCGGGGCGGACTTGGCGCCTTCATTGCCCGCGGCCGCGACCAGCACAATACCCTTCTTGCGTGCGGCCGTCAGGCTGCGGCCGATCGCCGGATCGGACGGCCCGGCAAAGCTCATGTTGATGACGCGCGCGCCATTGGCCGCGGCCCAGTTGAGGCTCTTGAGAATATTGAAGGTGGTGCCTTCGGCGCTCTTGCCGGCGGGATCGAAGGCGCGGATCGCGAGAATGCGCGCGCGCGGCGCGGCGCCCAACAGCTTGCCACGCGCGGCGATCAGGCTCGCCATGGCGGTGCCGTGCGTGTGCGGTGCCATCGGCGTTCCCACCGCGTCATAGCTTTGCGCGATCGCGCCGCTGAGTTCGGGATGTGCGACGTCGATGCCGGAGTCGATCACCGCGACCAGCACGTTGTCGCCTTTGGCGAGGTCGTGGGCCTGCGGCAGCCGCAGCTTGGCGAGGCCGTATTGCGCCGGATCGCCGGCGACGACTGCAGCCGCAGCTTCGCTCTGCTGCAGCGTGAACAGATAATTCGGCTGCGCCGAGGCGACGCGCGCGTCGCCTTCGATCGCCTGAACGGCCCGTGGGACAGAGATGTCGCGCGGAACGCGCCAGCGGTAAATCGTGGTGCCGGTAAGCTGGAAGGTCTGCGATTCCAGCCGCGTCAGGCGGAAGCGGGTCTGCAGCGCGTTGATCTGTGCCGGGCTGACGGTGTTCGGAATTTCGAGCACGACTTCGTCGGGCACCATGCGCCGCTCGTTGGCCGGCGGCACGCCGCTCGGACCGCGGTTGGCGCGCTGCGGCGCCTGCTGGCGCGGGCCTTGGTTTTGCGGCGGCATATAGATCGGGCCGTCATCGACGACCTGGCCGCCCGCCGGCGGGATCATGCCGGGGATCGCCATCAGCACGCCGGCGGCGCCCACCCCTAAGCCAAAGCCGCCACCGCGATTGCCGCCGAAGCCGCCGCCTGAGTTGCCGCCGCCGTTGCGGCCGCCGCCCATATTGCCGCCGCCTTTCATGCCGCCATCACCGCGCGGACCCGTGGATCCGCCGGGCGTGGCGATGCGGGTATTTCCTGGCGTCACGCGCGGACCGATATTGGTCTGGGGGCCGATACGCGTGTTGTTCGGTATCGCGCGTGGCGTGACTTGATTGATCCGGGGCGCGACAAGGTTCTTGCCGGTGTCCTGCTTCTGGCCCTTCATCATATTGGTCTGCGCCAGGGCGCCACCGAGCGTGACGGATAGCGCGGCCGCCGCGGCGACCGATAGAAGGAGTTGCTTGCGCATGACGCTTGCCTCCGGTGCTGACCTGACGTGCGAAGTCTACTCGGTCGTGGCGATGAAGCCGACGATTTTGTTCTCTTGCAGTTTCTTGACCAGCGCGGCGAGGTCGGACTTCGGCAGCGTGGTCATAGACACGCGCACTTTGTAGAGCCCGCCGGCCATCGGACCGGACGCGATCGACAGTTTGTTGCCCTCGAGGAACTTGGTGACGTCGTCCTGCGTCGCCTGCGGCGCAAAGCGGATCAGCGTAAAGGCGCCGACGCCCGGATCGTTCGAGGACGTCGATGCGGTCTGATAACCGCCGGCGCTTTTGTCCTTGACCAGCACCGTGGCGATGATGCCGGCCTGCAGCAGAATGGCGATGGCCGCGGCGCTCCCCGCATAGGCCAATGTACGCGGGCTGAAGCCGGCGAAAAATTCCGTAACGCGCGTACCGAGGCTGAGCGACAGCGCCGCTTTGCGCGCCGGTTCGGCGTCGATCTTGGCGAACAGTTTCTCCATGGCGTACGCCGAAGGCGCGCCGAGCGTCTCGTTGAGATGAATGGTCTCGCCGAATTCGTCGCGCACCAGCTCGTAACGGCGGGCGAGTTCGGGGTCGTTGGCCAAAGCCTGTTCGACCCGTCGCGCATCGCTACGGCTCAAGGTACCGGCCGCATGCCACGGCAGCAGTTCCTCGATCTCGCTCTGCGTTTCTTTGTCGATTGCGTTCATGGCCATCCTCGATCGATCCCTTGTTCCTTCAGCAGCTCAGACAATTTCTTGCGCGCGTAGAACATGCGCGTCTTCACCGTCGCTGCCGGGATGCCCACAATCCCGGCGACTTCTTCCACCGACTTCTCGTGGTAGTAGACGAGGTCGATGATCTCGCGATGCTCGGTCGACAGTCCGCTCAAGGCTTTCCGCAACAGTGCACCTTTATCTTTCTTCGCCAGCGCAGTTTCCGGATCGTCGGCTTCGTCTTCGATCCGTTCCGCCGTTTCCTCGTCCAGTTCCGCTTCCGGCCGTCGCCTTAGCGCCGACAAAGCCTTGAACCGGGCAATACTCAGCATCCAGGTCGAAACCGCCGAACGGCCCTCGAATTTTCCGGCTTGCCGCCAGACATCGAGGAACACCTCACTGATCAAGTCCTCCGCCGTCGCTTCGTTTCGCACCAGCCGCAACACGAACCGGTACGTGCGCACGTGGTGCCGTGCGAACAGCACCTGCATTGCGAGCCGGTCTCCCCCTGCGATCCTTGCGATCAGAACTTCGTCCGTCGTCGTTTGCATCGCGGGCTTATCGGGCTCGTGTGAGTAGGTCGTTGTGGAGCGGAAACAGGTTCAATCGGATTCGAAGAAAATTCGGCTATCTGCCGGGCAGGGACGAAGTTTCGGCCAAAGTCCGGATCATGTTTAGCCAGTTTCCCCTTTAAAGCCCGGCTTCGGCAAGCCAAGCGGGGTCAAATACCCGGCATTCCGGGGTTTTTGCCTAAAAATGCGTGTCGGGCGGCATTTCCCGGGCGGCCTTTGAACCTTTCCCGGGCAGGCGGCGACCTATGGGCAGGATGGCAGATGCACATCCCCCAAACAGGAGAGACACCATGATCCGCAAGCTCGTTATCGCCCTCGGCGCCACCGTTGTCCTCGGCGCCGCCGCTCTCGCCCCCACCACCGCCTCGGCTTGGGGCCACGGCCATCACGGCCACCGCCATCACGGTTTTCACGGCGGTTACGGCTTCTACGGCCCGACCTACATCGCTTCGCCCAGCTGCTACCGCGTCAAGCGCCTCGTCGAGACGCCGTTCGGCCTGCGCTGGCGCCGCGTCACGGTCTGCAACTAATCTCGCAGACTGTCGCTTCGAGATTGCCCCGGCTTCGCGACAGCGGCGCCGGGGCTTTCTTTTTGCGCGAATTCGGCTTGTTATGTCGCGCCAAAACACAAGAACAAGGCGACAAGAACAATGCTCGATGGCTTCAAGCGTTCGGATATCCAGACCAGCGGCGCGCGCATCGTCACCGTCACCGGCGGCAGCGGCCCGCCGCTGCTGCTGATGCACGGCAATCCGTTCAATCATCTGCATTGGGCGAAGGTGGCGCCGACGCTGGCCAAGGAATTCACCGTGGTCCTGACCGACCTGCGCGGCTACGGCGATTCCGAAAAGCCGCCAGGCGGCGACGACCATGCCGGCTATTCGTTCCGCGCCATGGCGCAGGACCAGGTCGAGGTGATGGCGGCGCTCGGCTACGACAAATTCTACGTCGCCGGTCATGACCGCGGCGGCCGCGTGCTGCACCGCATGTGCCTCGATCATCCCGAGAAAGTGCTGCGCGCCGCGATCATGGACATCATCCCGCAGCATTATCTCTATCGCAACATCACGTTCGACTGGGCCAAGTTCTCCTGGCACTGGTTCTTCAACATCCAGCCGGCGCCGATGCCGGAGAAAATGATGGGCGCCGATCCCGATTGGTTCATCGAGAAGAAATTGGCGAAAACCAAGCAGGGCTTGAGCTTTTTCGACCCGGTCGCGCTCGAGGACTACAAGCGCTGCTTCCGCAATCCGGAGACCATCCACGCCATCTGCGAGGACTATCGCGCCGCCGCCAGCATCGATCTCGTGCACGACGACAAGGACTTCGATGCCGGCCGCAAGGTCGATTGTCCGGCGCTGATCCTGTGGGGTGCGACCGGCGGCGTCTCGCGCACCAAGCCATCACCCGGCGAGGTGTGGAAGAAATACGCCTCCAACATCGTCGCCGCCAAGACGGTGCCAAGCGGACATTATCTCAACGAAGAAGCGCCGGTGGAAACCACCGCTGCGCTGCGCGAGTTTTTCACGGCTGCCTGACCTGTCTCCTGAGGTGCACGCCATAGCGCGTCAAAGACGGCGTAAACGCGCATAGGGCGCGCCTCGAAGGATGCACGGTCGCCGTCGCCCTTCGAGGCTCGCCGCTACGCGGCTCGCACCTCAGGGTGACGGCTACGCCCCCACCGGCTCCGGTGCGCTCAGGAAATTGTGCACGGCGTAATACAAGGAGATGCCGGTTCCGGCCGTAGCCCGGGCTGTGCGCGGTCTGGAATGTTCGGTCGGGCTCATGGAATGGCCTCCCTATGCCGGTGAACTCTGCGGTTCGGCGGCGCCGTCGTACTAGGCCGCTGGCTCATTATGCGGCAGGCTAGCAAATAGTGAAGGTGAGGGGCAGTCCACTCGCATCGCGTTGCGAGTTCTGCTACTGGGTTAAAAAAATCGCCGAGAAATCGCGTTTGTGGGACGCGTGGCGCGCAAGGGTCTCTTGGCCGGGGGAACCGCACGCGCCTTAAGAACCGATGTTGGGCAAACCGAGATCGGACGCCGGAGGAAAGATGCTGAATTCGTTGCGTGCCGCGGCGCTTTTTATCCAGAACAAGATCGGGTGGAATCGCATTGGAGTTGCGGTCAGTCTCACCATCATCGCCATCGCGGTGGTGGTGCTGTTCCGCATGTTGCGCGGCATCGATCACAACGATGTCTATGCCGCGGTGCGGGCGACCGATCCGCTCCATGTCGCCGCCGCCGCATTATTCGTGGCCGGCGGCTATTTCACGCTCACTTTCTATGATTGGTTCGCCCTGCGCGCCATCGGCCACAAGGAAATTCCCTACCGCATCGCCGCGCTGGCCGGCTTCACCAGCTACTCGATCGGCCACAATGTCGGCGCCACGGTGTTTACCGGCGGCGCGGTGCGCTACCGCATCTATTCGTATTTCGGTCTCGACGCGGTCGAGGTGGCGAAAATCTGTTTTCTCGCCGGCCTGACGTTCTGGCTCGGCAACGTCACCGTGCTGGGTCTGGGCGTCACGATCCACCCCGAAGCCGCCGGCGCCATCGATCAGTTGCCGCCCTTTGCCAACCGCTGCATCGGTTTTGCGCTGCTGTTCACTCTGGCCTGCTATGTCGGCTGGATCTGGAGCGCGCCGCGTGAGATCGGACGCGGCGAGTGGACCGTGAAGTTGCCGAGCGGGCCGAACACGCTGCTGCAGATCGCCATCGGCATCGTCGATCTCACCTGCTGCGCGCTGGCGATGTACATGCTGCTGCCGGGCGAGCCGAATATCGGCTTCATCACCGTGGCGGTGGTGTTCGTGTCGGCGACGCTGCTCGGTTTTGCCAGCCATGCGCCCGGCGGGCTCGGCGTGTTCGACGCCGCCATGCTGGTGGCGCTGTGGCAATTCGACAAAGAGCAGGTGCTGGCCGGGCTGCTGCTGTTCCGCGTGCTGTATTATCTGGTGCCGTTCGCCCTGGCGCTGACCATCCTGGGCATTCGCGAAGTATGGCTGAACATGCAGGGTAAGCATGAAAAAGCCGAACTGACCGCGGTGACGACGGTGACCGCGCCGAT
>JANMSZ010000496.1:0-2629 GCA_031389925.1 Hyphomicrobiales bacterium
GACGGCGCAGCATGGACGGCCGCTGTGCGATCGGATCGGCGATGCGCTGTTCCATCACGCTCTCCGCCCGAACAGGCCGGCGGGGCGCACCAGCAGCACGATCGCCATGATGACGAAGATCACGGTGTTCGACGCTTCGGGAAAGAACACCTTAGTCAGGCCCTCGACCACGCCCAGCCCAAAGCCGGTAACGATGGCGCCGAGGATCGAGCCCATGCCGCCGATGACCACCACCGCGAACACCACGATGATCAATTCCGAGCCCATCTGCGGCGACACGTTATAGATCGGCGCCGCCATCACGCCGGCGAAAGCCGCGAGCGCGACGCCGAAGCCGTAGGTGAGCGTGATCATGCGCGGCACGTTGATGCCGAAGGCCCGCACCAGCGCCGGGTTTTCGGTGGCGGCGCGCAGATAGGCGCCAAGCCGCGTGCGCTCGATGACGAACCAGGTGCCGAAGCAAACCGTGAGCGATGCCACGATCACCCAGGCGCGGTAATTCGGCAGGAACATGAAGCCGAGATTCTGGCCGCCGCGCAGCGCGTCCGGCAACACATAAGGCAGGCCGGCGGAGCCGTAGAAATTGCGCGTCACGCCCTCGAAGATCAGCGCCAGACCGAAGGTGAGCAACAGGCCATAGAGATGGTCGAGCTTGTAGAGCCATTGCAGCATCGTGCGCTCGACGATCATGCCGGTGATGCCGACGATAATCGGAGCGACAATGAGGGCCGGCCAGTAACCGATGCCGAGTTTTTCCAGCAGCAGAAAGGCGACGAAAGCGCCCAGCATGTACTGCGCGCCGTGCGAGAAATTGATGATGTTGAGCATGCCGAAGATTACGGCGAGCCCCAGGCTCAACAGCGCATAGAACGAGCCGTTGATCAGCCCGATCAGGAGCTGGCCGAACAGCGCGTTCGAAGGGATGCCGAATATCTCAAACACGAGAAACGCTCCGTCAGGCGAAGGGGCGGACCGAAGCCCGCCCCTCCCCGATTGTCTTTAACGATCAGCCGCTGACCAGCGGGCAGCCGCCTTCCTTGAGCGGACGGAACGCTTCGTCAGCCGGGATGGTGGCGCGCACATGGTAGAAGTCGCCGGGATATTTCGACTCGGACGGCGCTTTCACTTCCATCAGATAGGCCGGATGCACCTTGCGGCCATCGGCGCGGACGGTGCCCTTGCCGAACAGAATATCGTCGGTCGCCGTCTTCTTCATCTCGGCCACCACGGCCTTGCCGTCGGCAGCGCCCTTCGCCGCCGCGACGGCTTTCAGATAGTGCGTGAGGCCTGAATAGACGCCGGCCTGCACCATGGTCGGGAACTTGCCCGCCGCGTTGCGTTCAGCCTGCCAGCGCTTGGTCCAGGCGCGGTTGGCGTCGTTGGCGTCCCAGTACCAGGTTTCCGTCAGGGTCAGACCCTGCGCGGTCGCCAGGCCGAGCGCGTTCACGTCGCTCGCGAACACGAGCAGACCTGCGAATTTCTGCCCGCCCTTGACGATGCCGAATTCGGCGCCCGCCTTGATCGCGTTGATGGTGTCGCCGCCGGCGTTGGCAAGGCCGATGATCTTGGCCTTGGACGACTGCGCCTGCAGCAGGAACGACGAGAAGTCGTTGGTGTTGAGCGGATGGCGAACCTTGTTGATCACCTTGCCGCCGTTCTTCTCGACCGCCGCCATGGTGTCGCGTTCAAGCGCATGGCCGAAGGCGTAGTCCGCGGTGAGGAAGAACCAGCTGTCGCCGCCGGTCTTCACGATCGCCTTGCCGGTGCCGTTGGCCAGCATCCAGGTGTCATAGGTCCAGTGTACGGTGTTGGCGTTGCACTTCGGACCGGTGAGATCGGACGCCGCGGCGCCGGAGACGACGAACACCTTGTTCTTGGTGGTGGTGATCTGGCTGACCGCCAGCGCCACGCCGGAGTTCGGCGTGTCGATGATCATGTCGACCTTGTCGACATCGTACCATTGGTTGGCAAGCTGCGAACCAATGTCCGGCTTATTCTGATGATCGCCGGAGATGAGCTCAACCTTGACGTTCGGATTGGCCTTGGTGAAATCGGCGATCGCCAGCTTGGCGGCGGCAACCGAGCCGGCGCCGCCGATGTCGGAATAAAGGCTCGACATGTCGCTGAGCACGCCGACCTTGACGGTCACTTGCTGGGCGCTGGCCGTTCCGCAGACCAGCATCGCGGCGAGTGCCGCCAGCCCTAGGGTTTTTCTCATGGTTAGTTTCCTCCTTGTTACAGGTAACTTCGATTAAACACCGAGATAGTCGTGCAGTTTGTCGACATTGGCATCCAGTTCGGCGTTGGCAAACTGGTCGATGATACGTCCATGTTCCATGACGTAGTAGCGATCCGCAACGGTCGAGGCGAAGCGGAAATTCTGTTCCACGAGCAGAATGGTAAAACCCTGCTCCTTCAGCGCACGGATAGTCTTGCCTATTTGCTGGATGATGACAGGCGCAAGACCTTCAGTCGGCTCGTCGAGCAAAAGGAGCCGCGCGCCGGTGCGCAGGATGCGGCCGATCGCCAGCATCTGCTGTTCGCCGCCGGACAGTTTGGTGCCCTGGCTGGAGCCGAGCCGTTCCTTCAAGTTCGGGAACAATTCGAAAATCTGGTCGAGCGACAGCCC
>JANMSZ010000510.1:0-1523 GCA_031389925.1 Hyphomicrobiales bacterium
AACGAGACCTTGCTGGTCGACCTCACCGCCATCGGTCAGCGCATCATCCTGGCCAGGGGCGGCGACGGCGGCTACGGCAACCTGCACTACAAGAGCTCGACCAACCGCGCACCGCGCCGGGCCGACAAGGGCTGGCCGGGCGAGGAGCGCTGGGTGTGGCTCCGGCTGAAGCTGATCGCCGACATCGGCCTCATCGGCTTGCCCAATGCAGGCAAGTCGACGTTCCTGTCGTCCAACTCCAATGCCCGGCCCAAGATCGCCGACTATCCGTTCACCACGCTGCATCCCGGCCTCGGCGTGGTGAAGGTGGGCGAGCGCGAGTTCGTGATGGCCGACATTCCCGGTCTCATCGAAGGCGCGCATGAAGGCGCCGGCCTCGGCACGCGCTTCCTGGGCCATGTCGAGCGCTGCCGCGCGCTGCTGCACCTCGTCGACGGCACGCAGGACGATGTCGCCGATGCCTACCGCACGGTGCGCGCCGAACTGCGCGCCTACGGCGGCAACCTCGCGCGCAAGAAGGAACTGGTGGCGCTCAACAAGACCGACGCCATGACCACCGAAGACATCGAGGCCAAGCGCGCCAAGCTCGCCAAAGTGAGCCGCAAGACGGTGCACGTGATCTCCGCCGTCGCCGGCCATGGTGTGCAGCCCCTGCTCCACGAGCTGATGAAGCTGGTCGAGAAGCAGCGCGATACGGGCGCCAATTCGGGCAAGGAAGCGGCATGAGCCCGCTGGCCAGCTCGAAACGGCTGGTCGTCAAGATCGGCTCGTCGATCCTGGTCGATGAAGCCAAAGGCGAAATCCGCCACGACTGGCTGAAGGCCCTGACCGACGACGTCGCGCGCCTGCACAAGGCCGGCTGCGAGGTGGTGCTGGTGTCGTCCGGTGCCATTCGCCTCGGCCGCACGCACCTGAAGCTGGCCCCGGGTACGCTCAAGCTCGAGGAGAGCCAAGCTGCCGCCGCCACCGGCCAGATCCAGCTCGCGCATGCCTATCAGGCGGCGCTGGCGCGTCACGGCATCACGGTGGCGCAGGTCCTGCTGACGCTCGACGACTCCGAGGAGCGCCGCCGCTATCTCAATGCACGCCAGACCATGGCTACGCTGCTGGGTCTCAAGGCTGTGCCGGTGATCAACGAGAACGACACGGTCGCCACCGACGAGATCCGCTTCGGCGACAACGATCGCCTGGGCGCCCGTGTGGCCGAGATGATCTCCGCCGACACGCTGGTGCTGCTGTCCGACATCGACGGTCTCTACACCGGCGATCCCCGCACCGACACCTCGGCCAGGTTCATTCCCGAGATCCGCGAAATCACGCCCGAGATCGAGGCGATGGGTGGCAGCGCCGCCTCCGAAATGTCGAATGGCGGCATGGTGACCAAGCTGATGGCCGGGCGCATCGCGATGGCCGCCGGCTGCCGCATGGCGATTGCCGACGGCCGCCCGGTCGGCGCGCTGGGCGCCCTGATCGACGGCAAGGCACGCTGCAGCTGGTTCCTGCCCGAGGCCTCGCCTTTGTCG
>JANMSZ010000514.1:0-4325 GCA_031389925.1 Hyphomicrobiales bacterium
TGATCCAGGCGGCGCAATCGGTGATGGCGCGCGAGGGCCGCACGCTCGCGACCTATGGCCTCAAGAGCGGGCCGCAGGGTTACCTGCCATTGCGCGAATTCCTCATCGGCAAGCTCAAGCGCGACGCCGGCATGATCTGCGCCGCCGAGGACATCATGATCGTGTCGGGCTCGCTGCAGGCGCTCGATCTGGTCAACTCTGCGCTGCTGACGCGCGGCGACACCGTGATCGTCGAGCAGGACAATTACCAGGGCACGCTGACGCGCCTCGCCAAGCTCGGCGTCAACGCGGTCGGCATCCCGCTCGATCAAGGCGGCATGCGCGTCGACGTGCTTGAGGCGGCGCTGGCCGAACTCAAGAGCCGCAACGTCAAGCCGAAATACATCTACACCATCCCGACCGTGCAGAATCCGACCGGCACCATCCTCGACGAGACGCGGCGCTCAACGATGCTCAAGCTGGCGCGCGACTACGGCGTCCCCATTTTCGAGGACGATTGCTATTCCGATCTGGTGTGGAGCGGCGAGCGCCCGCGCGCCATCTACGCCATGAGCGAGGACGAGAACGTCATCCATATCGGCTCGTTCTCGAAATCGATCGCGCCGGCCTTGCGCGTCGGCTTCATCGTCGGGCCTTGGACGATCATGTCGCGCATGCTGGCGCTGAAAACCGACGCCGGCTCGGGTTCGCTCGAACAGATGGTGCTGGCGGAATATTGCGCGCCGCATTTCACCGACCACGTGCCGGCGCTGCGCAAGGGCCTGCGCAAGAAACTCGACACGCTGATGGAAGCGCTCAACGAACAGTTCGGTACCGCCGCCGAATTCGACGTGCCCAAGGGCGGCATCTTCCTGTGGGTGAAGCTGCCGGACAATGTCGACACCATGAAGCTTTATCCGGCGGCGCTTGCGGCGGGTGTCGCCATCAACCCGGGCCCGGAGTGGTCGACCGACCGCGCGCACAGTTCAAGCCGCATGCGGCTGTGTTTTGCCAGTCCCTCGCATCAGGAAATCCGCGACGGCATCGCCGTGCTGGCCGACGTGTGCCGCAAGGAATTCGGCGTGCCGGCGCGCAGCGCCAATATCGAACGTGGAGAAAAGTAAGTGGCCGATAATTCACAGCAAGGCGTTCTCGCGATCTGGAACGATGCCCGTCCCGGACAGGAGGCGGCGTTCGACGCCTGGTTCCAGAGCGAGCATTTGCTCGAGCGCCTGAGCGTGCCGGGCTTCAAGTTCGTGCGGCGCCACGAGGCGCTGCTCGGCGCGCCGAAATATTTCAATTTCTACGTCGTCGATTCGCCGGACGTGCTGAAGTCGAAGCCCTATCTGGAGCGGCTCGACAATCCTACGCCGATGACGAAGACGATCATGACCGAGGCCTTCATCAACATGAATCGCACGGTCTGCCACCGCACGCTGCGGCGCGGTCATTTCAGCGGCGCCTACGCCGTGACGCTGCGCTTCAACGAGGTGCCGGATATCGGCACGTTGACGCGGCTGGCCGACGACCTGGTACGCGACACTAATATCGCGTCTTGCGAGATCTGGACCGCGGTCGACAGCGCCGGCGCACCCGTGTCCGCCGAAGAAAAGCTTCGCGGCGGCGACAAGAAGATCAAGGCTTGCCTCTTGGCCGATACTTTGCGGCAAGCGGAAGCCGAGAAGCTTGCCGCGCGCCTGTCGAAGCAGTTTCCGGACGCCGAAGCCGGCATTTACGCCGTGCTCTGCGAACTCGGTGGCGGGTTAGGAGCCTGAACGATGCAGTCCCTGATGCCGCTGGTCGAGAGAATTGCGCCGCTTTTGATCGAGCGCCGCGAGACCATCGCTGTGGCGGAGTCCTCGACCGGCGGGCTCATCTCGGCGGCGCTGCTGTCGATGCCCGGCGCCTCGGCCTATTTCGTCGGCGGCGCGGTGGTCTACACCAAGGCTTCGCGCTTCGCTCTGCTCGGCATCGAAGACGCCGACATGAAAGGCTTCCGGCCCTCGACCGAGACCTACGCGCTGCTCTGCGCCAAGCGCGTGCGCGAACGGCACAGCACGGTCTGGGGCCTTGGCGAAACCGGCGCTTCGGGACCTACCGGCAATCGCTACGGCGATGCGGCGGGCCATAGCTGCATGGCGGTCGCCGGGCCGCGTGAACTGGCGACGACGCTGGAAACCGGCAGCGCCGACCGCCGCGAGAACATGGACGCTTTTGCCCATCGGGCGCTGTCGCTGTTGCTTGAGGCGATCTCGGCGAAGTAGCGGGCTCTGTCATGCCCGGGCTTGACCCGGGCATCCATGATCCTGCCGACTAAATTTAAGGTCATACGTAAGGGCGGTTACGACGCACGCGCTCGTGGATTGCCGGGTCAAGCCCGGCAATGACAGCGGGGGCTCTACTCCGCCGCTTCCGCCATCTCGGAGCGGAACTGGGCGCGCAGTTCGTCGATCAGCTTGAGGCCCTTCGGCGTTTCGACGTGCCAGAAGGTCCAGCCGTTGCAGGCATCGAGCCCTTGCGCCATCGCGCCGATCTTGTGGATCGAGCCAACCACTTCGCCAAGAGCCACCGCGCCGTCGGCGCGCACCAGCGCCTTGTGACGCTTCTTAGAGTCGACCAGAATCGCGCCGGGCGCCAGCATGCCGCGTTCGATCAGCGCCGAGAAGGCGACGCGCGGCGCTTCGCGCGCGGTCACGAACGGCGCGATCGACGGCGAAGGGACCTGCTGCACGTCGGCGATGCGCTTTTGCGCCGCCTTGGCATATTTCGCTTCGCGCTCGATGCCGATGAAACGGCGGCCGAGCTTCTTCGCCACCGCACCGGTGGTGCCGGTGCCGTTGAACGGGTCGAGCACCAGATCGTCGGGCCGCGATGCTGAGAGGATGACGCGCGCCAGCAGCGCTTCCGGCTTTTGTGTCGGATGCAGCTTCTTGCCATCGGCGCCCTTGAGCCGTTCCTCGCCGGTGCAGAGCGGGAAGGTCCAGTCCGAACGCAACTGAATGTCTTCGTTGCCGGCCTTCATCGCTTCGTAGTTGAAGGTGTAGCCCTTGGCGTTGGCGTCGCGCGACGCCCAGATCATGGTCTCGTGCGCGTTGGTGAAGCGCCGGCCGCGGAAGTTCGGCATCGGGTTGGTCTTGCGCCAAACGACGTCGTTGAGGATCCAGAAGCCGAGATCCTGCAACACCGTGCCGACCCGGAAAATGTTGTGGTACGAGCCGATCACCCACAGCGTGCCGGCGGGCTTGAGCACGCGGCGGCAGGCGGTCAACCAGGCGCGGGTGAATTCGTCGTAGGCCTTGAAGCTCGCGAACTGATCCCAGTCGTCGTCCACCGCATCGACTTTGGAATCGTCGGGGCGCTTGAGATCGCCGGCAAGCTGAAGATTGTAAGGGGGGTCGGCGAATACCAGATCGACCGAGCCGGCCGGAAGCTTCGCCATTTCCGCGACGCAATCGCCGACAAGAATTCGCGCGCTCGGTGCGGATTCACGGGGCGATACTTCGGGCTCTAAACTGACGCGGGGCGCCCTTGAGGACGCCCCGCGACGCGACACACCCATGACTCAGTACTCTGATACTCAGGCGACGCGGCCGGTGACGCGGGACCTACAACCGACAAGAATGAAGATGCCTCGCCAAGGTAAACATTCAGTTGATGGTGGCGCTGCAATTTTCCGGGTAACGTCTTGCAAACCATGCGGAACCAATCGATTGCGCCGCTGTTCAATTGGTGTCGCGCGAAAGTGCGATTGGACTTGGCGTTTGCGCTCGGCAAGTATTGCCGAGTGATGCCGACGGAGAGCAGCAATGCGCTGGGATGATCTGCCGCAAAGCGACAACGTTGAGGATCGCCGCGGCGACGGCGGAGGATTCGGCGGCGGTGGGGGATTGCCCGGCGGCGCCGGCGGTCTCGGCATCGGCGGCATCATCGTGATCGGATTGCTCGGCTGGGCGCTCGGCATCGATCCGGGCCTGCTGCTCAGCGGCGCGGAAATTCTCACCGGAGGCAACCAGCGTCAGGAAGCGCCGTACCAGCAAGGGCCGCGTGCGCCTACGGCGAAGCCGACCGACGAAACCGGCAAGTTCATTTCCGCCGTGCTGGGCAGCACCGAGGTGACGTGGAAGAACATCTTCCAGCAGGAAGGCCAGACCTATCGCGCGCCGCGGCTCATCATTTTCTCGGGCGTGACCAACTCAGGTTGCGGCACCGCGCAGAGCGCGATGGGACCGTTTTATTGCCCGCCGAGCCGCGAGGTTTACCTCGACACATCGTTCTTTAGCGACCTGGAACGGCGCTTCCGCGGCTGCACCGGCGATGCCTGCCGGTTCGCCCAGGCTTACGTGATC
>JANMSZ010000525.1:0-4517 GCA_031389925.1 Hyphomicrobiales bacterium
GTTCGTGTCGGTGGCGGCCGATCCGAACGTGCCGATCGAAACCATCCTACGGCGGCCCCAAAGCTGGATCGCCGATCCGAGCCGCGCGCGTCACTCGCACATTCCGATGCCGCGCGATCTGTTCGGCGCCGAACGGCGCAATTCGATGGGCGTCGAATTCGGCGACCGCGCCGCGCTCGATGCGCTGCTCGCGGAGCTGCGTGCCGCGTCGAAAACAACGGACGCCGCGCCGATGGTCGATGGCGTCGCCGTCGCAGGTGCCAAACGCGACGTCATGTCGCCGATCGACGGCAAAGCTGTCGGCACGGTCCAGGAAGGCGACGAGGCTATTGTTGGCTCGGCAATGACGGCGGCCGCTAGTGGCTTTGCAGCGTGGAGCACCGCCGGCGTGGATACGCGCGCCGACGCCCTGGAGCGCGCCGGCGATTTGGTCGAGCAAAACCGCGGTAAACTGATTGCCTTGCTGCAAAGCGAGGGTGGCAAGACGCTCGACGACTGCGTCTCGGAAGTGCGCGAGGCGACGGATTTCTGCCGCTACTACGCGGTGGAGGCGCGCCGTACGCTGGCGCCGAAGCTGTTGCCGGGCCCGACCGGCGAGAGCAACGAATTGCGCTATCGCGGCCGTGGCGTGTTCGTCTGTATCAGCCCGTGGAATTTTCCGCTCGCCATTTTCATCGGTCAGGTCGCGGCGGCGCTCGCCGCCGGCAATACGGTGGTGGCAAAGCCCGCCGAGCAGACGCCGCTCATTGCTTTTGAAGCCGTGAAGCTGCTGCATGCCGCCGGCATCCCGCCGAGCGCGCTGCAATTCGTGCCCGGCGACGGCAAGGTCGGCGCCATGCTGATCGAGGACCGCCGCGTCGCGGGCGTCGCCTTCACCGGCTCGACGGAAGTAGCCCGCAGCATCAACCGCACGCTGGCGGCCAAAGACGGGCCGATCGCGGTGCTGATCGCGGAAACCGGCGGTATCAACGCCATGATCGCGGATGCCACCGCGCTGCCCGAGCAGGTCACGGACGACGTCATCGCTTCGGCGTTCCGCTCCGCCGGTCAGCGCTGCTCGGCGCTGCGCCTGCTGTGCGTGCAGGACGACGTCGCCGACCGCGTGCTCGCCATGGTCGCCGGCGCCGCGCGTGAATTGAAGCTTGGCGATCCGCGCGATCCTTCGGTGCACGTTGGACCGGTTATCGACACCGAGGCCAAGGACAGGCTCGAGCGCTGGATCGCAGATATGGATGCGCGTGGTGCCGTGCGGTTTCGCGCCGACGCGCCGCTGCCTGCGGGTGGCACCTTTGTCGCGCCGGCCATCGTCGAGCTTGATCGCGCCCGCGATCTCAAGGAAGAAGTCTTCGGCCCGGTGCTGCACGTCGTGCGCTGGCGTGCAAGCGAACTTGACCAACTCATCGACGACATCGCCAGCAACGGCACCGGGCTGACGCTCGGCATTCATTCGCGCATCGACCACACCATCGCGCGTATCGCGGTGCGGCTTCCGCACGGCAACGTCTACGTCAACCGCAACATGATCGGGGCCGTGGTCGGCTCGCAGCCGTTCGGCGGCGGCGGTTTGTCCGGCACGGGGCCGAAAGCCGGCGGCCCGAATTATCTGCACCGTTTCGCGCTGGAGCAGGTGGTGACGGTGAACACCGCGGCGTCCGGCGGCAATGCCGCGCTGCTCGCGGACGAAGAATAACTTCGCCGCAATTCGTCAAGGCGCGCATGAACAAGTGTTCAACTCGCGTCACGGCGTTGTGAAGCCGCCAGGCACAGGAACACCCGCGCCGCCCCGTTGAATGATCAAACGTCCACAGTGGAGGATTTGATCATGCGGAATATCGTTCGGGGTTCCATCGTCGCGGCGCTGACTGCCGCGGTCACGCTGACCTCGCTCAACTTCGCGCCCGCGCAGGCGGCCGCGTCCAAGAACACCAACCGGCCAACCGTAACTTCCGACAACGCCGTCACCACGACCGATCTCAGCGCCCAGCGCCGCCGGTACTACCGCCGAGGTGGCAACAACAACGCCGCCGCGCTGGCCATGTTCGGCATCGTCGCAGGCGGCATTGCCGCGGCGGCCGCGGCCGACCGCTACAATGACCGTCACTATTATGGCGGTGGCCCGTACTACGGCGGCTACGGCTACGGTAACCCGCGCTACGGTTACGGCGGCGGCTGGCGTCACCGTCATCATCATTGGCGCTAAACCACACGGCAGCCGGCGGTAACAATACCGCCGGTTTTTGCCGTTCCGGCGGCGTCCGTTAACCGGTTTTAGGCGGGGATCGGCTAAGGTTCCCGCATGGCTGATTCGGTCGCCCGGCTCTATAAAGCTGTGATCGCCGTCCGGGGTACGGACCCGACGAAATCGCGGACGGCCCGGCTATTGTCATCCGGCCGCGCCAAGATGGCCAAAAAGCTCGCCGAAGAAGCCGTCGAAGTCGTCATCGACGCCATGGACGGCCAGACCGAAGCCGTGGTCCGCGAAAGCGCCGATCTGCTCTACAATCTCGTCGTTCTCTGGGTTCACGCTGGGGTCCACCCCGACGACGTCTGGGCCGAAATGCGTCGCCGCGAGGACATGTTCGGGATTGCCGAGAAACTCCCAAAGATGGCAAAAGGCACGGCGCCCGCCATGCCGCGACGTAAGGTCGTAGCTCTGGAAAGCAGGCGCATTAGCAAGCGCCGTTGATCCGCCATCTTTCCCCGCCCTGAGTAATTCATGACAGTCCAAGCTGCCGAGCCGCGTAATTTGCTGCGCCGTATGTACGACTGGTGCATCGAGGCCGCCCACAAGCCGCATGCGATGTGGACCATGGGCGTGATCTCTTTCACCGAAAGCTCGTTCTTTCCGGTGCCGCCGGACGTGATGCTGATCCCGATGGCGCTGGCGCGGCCCGAGCGTGCCTATGCCATGGCGGCCTGGTGCACGGTGACGTCGGTCGCCGGCGGCGTGGTCGGTTACGCGATCGGTGCGCTGCTCTATGACTCGGTCGGTGCCTGGCTGATGCAGCTTTACGGCTATACCGACAAGGTCGAGGTTTTCCGCGCAGCCTATGCCGAGTGGGGCGCCTGGATCATCCTGCTCAAGGGCCTGACGCCGATCCCCTACAAGATCGTCACAATCACGTCGGGTTTTGCCGGCTATAATTTCCTGCTGTTCGTCGTGTTTTCGGTGATTGCGCGCTCGGGCCGTTTTTTCCTGCTGGCTTTCCTGCTGCACCGCTATGGCGAGCAGGCCCGCCATATCATCGAAAAGCGTCTCGGCCTGTGGGTCACGCTCGGCGCCGCCGTGGTCGTCATCGGGCTCGTAGCTGCGGTATACTTGATCTAGCCGAGTCGGCATTCCTCACATGCCGCTCGGCGGACCAGAAAGGGCGGTTGAGCGGCGATGAGCAATACACGGACATTGCCCTATCATTTGCGGCGCCGCGCGCTGCGTGGCGCGGGCGCTTGCCTATTCGTTGTTGCCTTCGTGATATCGGCCGCGGCGCAGGACGGGGGCAGACCGCGCGAGGAGCCCGGCCTTTTCGAGGGCATCGCCCGCTGGTTCGATGAAACCTTCTCCGGCGCCGGCCGGCAGGTCGAGAATTTCGGGAACGAGGCCGGTATTGCCGCCAAGACGACGGTCAATTCCGCCAGGGACGCTGCCGGCGCGGTGGCGCGCATCCCGGCCGTCCGGGTGATGTCCGGCCACGCCAAGTGCATCACCGCGCCCAACGGCGCGCCCGATTGCGTGGCCGCAGCCGACGCGCTCTGCAGGGCCAAGGGCTTCGAATCCGGCAAGAGCCTCGACATGACTACGGCCGAGGTCTGCCCGGCCAAGGTGATGCTGTCGGGCCGCAGCGCCCCGGGCCAATGCAAAGACGAGACCTTCGTTTCCCGCGCGCTCTGCCAATAACCGATGAACCTGCACGCCAAACTGCTCGAGCGCGAGGCCGCCGGACGTCCGGTGACGGTCGGCGTGATCGGCGCCGGCAAGTTCGGCACCATGTTCCTGTCACAGGCGCGATTGACGGCGGGCATGCATGTCGTCGCCGTGGCGGATATCGACGTGGCGCGGGCGCGCGCCCAATTGAACAGCGCAAACTGGCCGGCGGAACTATACGCCGCAGCGTCGCTCGATGACGCGCACAAGCGCCGCGCCACGTTTATTACCGACGACGCTGACGCCATGATCGCCGATCCGCGCATCGAGGTGATCGTCGAAGCGACCGGCGTGCCCGGCGCCGGTATCCATCACGCGCTGAAGGCGATCGAAAACGGCAAGCATATCGTGATGGTCAATGTGGAAGCCGACGCGGTGGCGGGGCCTTTGCTGGCGCGCCGCGCCAAGGCGGCCGGCGTCGTTTACAGCCTGGCCTGGGGCGATCAGCCAGCGTTGATCTGCGAGCACGTCGACTGGGCGCGCGCCGCCGGCTTCAAGGTGATCTGCGCCGGCAAGGGCACGCGCTACGAGCCGCATTATCACAAATCCAACCCCGACAATGTCTGGGACATTCTCGACAAGTATCTCAACATCT
>JANMSZ010000542.1:0-2063 GCA_031389925.1 Hyphomicrobiales bacterium
GCCGACGTCCGGGTCGGCCTTGAGCAGATCGAGGAAGTTGCCTTCGCCGCGCCACACCGGCATCGCGTTCCTTTGCACCAGCCGATAGGCATCCTCGCGCGCGGCGCCCTTTTGCGTCAGCGCGATCAGCACGCGCTGTGAATGGATCAGGCCGCCGAGGCGGTCGAGATTCTTCTGCATATTGGCCGGGTAGATCACCAGCTTGTCGACGACGCCGGCCAGCCGCGCCAGTGCGAAGTCGAGCGTCACGGTGGCGTCCGGGCCGATCATGCGCTCGACCGCGGAATGCGAGATGTCGCGCTCATGCCAGAGCACGACGTTTTCCAGCGCCGGCGTCACCGCGCTGCGCACGATCCGCGCAAGGCCGGTGAGGTTCTCGGTCAGCACCGGATTGCGCTTGTGCGGCATCGCCGACGAGCCCTTCTGCTTCTCGGAGAAGAACTCCTCGGCCTCCAGCACTTCGGTGCGCTGCAGATGGCGGATCTCGATGGCCAGCCGCTCGATTGAGGAGGCGATGACGCCGAGCGTGGCAAAATACATGGCGTGGCGGTCGCGCGGGATGACCTGGGTCGAGATCGGCTCGACTGACAGCCCCATCGCCTTGGCGACGTGCTCTTCGACGCGCGGATCGACCTGGGCGAAGGTACCGACCGCTCCGGAAATCGCGCAGGTCGCGACTTCCTTGCGCGCCGCGACCAGACGCTCGCGGCCACGGGCGAATTCTGCGTAGGCCTGCGCCAGCTTCAGTCCGAACGTGGTCGGCTCGGCGTGGATGCCGTGCGTGCGGCCGACGGTCGGCGTCATTTTGTGTTCGAAGGCGCGGCGCTTAAGCGCGGCGAGCAGGGCGTCAAGGTCGGCCAGCAGAATGTCGGCGGCGCGGACGAGTTGCACGTTGAAGCAGGTGTCGAGCACGTCCGACGAGGTCATGCCGGAATGCATGTAGCGCGCTTCAGGCCCGACGATTTCCGAGACGTGGGTCAGGAAGGCGATGACGTCGTGTTTGACTTCCGCTTCGATGGCATCGATGCGTGCGACGTCGAATTTGGCGTCCTTGCCTTTGGCCCAGATGGCCTTGGCGGCTTCCTTCGGGATCGCGCCGAGCTCGGCCATGGCGTCGGCGGCGTGCGCCTCGATCTCGAACCAGATGCGGAATTTGGTTTCGGGCGACCAGATCGCCACCATGTCGGGACGGGAGTAACGGGGGATCACGCTGCTTCACCTCGCGCCACGGCGCCGGCCTGCCGGATCGCCGCGATATTGGCCTTATAATTGCCGCCCTTGAATACGGCCGAGCCGGCGACCAGCACATTGGCGCCGGCTTGCACGACCTTGGCCGCGTTGTCCGCGGTGACACCGCCGTCAACTTCAATGTCGATCGGCCTGTCACCCGCGAGCATGCGCACGGCGGCGATCTTGTCGAGCGCCGCCGGAATGAACGCCTGGCCGCCGAAGCCGGGATTGACCGACATCACCAGGATAAGGTCGACGAGATCGATGACGTTCTCGAGGGTGCTGACCGGCGTGCCGGGATTGAGCGTGACGCCGGCCTTCTTGCCGAGCGCACGGATCGCCTGCAGCGAGCGGTGGACGTGCGGGCCGCTTTCCACATGCACGGTAATGATGTCGGAGCCCGCTTTGGCGAAGGCTTCGAGATAAGGATCGCAGGGCGCGATCATCAGATGGACGTCGAAGACCTTCTTGCTGGCGCCGCGCACCGACTGCATCACGGCGGGCCCGAACGAGATATTGGGCACGAAGTGACCGTCCATGACGTCGACGTGAATCCAGTCGGCGCCGGCGGCATCGATCGCGCGGACTTCCTCGCCCAGTTTAGCGAAGTCAGCCGCGAGGATCGACGGCGCGATGATCAAGGGGCGGGGCATTCACGGGCCTCCAAAACGAGCTTCGCGTACCACGCGGAGCCGCGCCGGGCAACGCGAGGCCTGTGCGAAACGTGGATCGGCAAGGCGCGGCGTAGGCCCGGCAAGAATTGCCGGACGCCGCGTTGGCGCGCCGCGTCCGTCTTGGCGGATATCCAATAAAATCGGGCCATTTTAATGCGG
>JANMSZ010000548.1:0-4961 GCA_031389925.1 Hyphomicrobiales bacterium
TTCGGCGCCGGCGCGCGGGCGACGGTGCTGCCACCAGTCATCGGCAGCACGACGACCTTGGCGCCGAGCTGCACGCGATTGTAGAGGTCGGTGACGTCTTCATTGGTGAGACGGATGCAGCCGCTCGACACCTGCTTGCCGATGGTGGCCGGATTGTTGGTGCCGTGGATGCGGTACTCGCTGGTGCCGAGATACATGGCGCGCGCGCCGAGCGGATTGCCGGGGCCGCCCATGGTCATGCGCGGCAGATAGGGCTGACGCTTGATCATCTCGGCCGGCGGATACCAATCCGGCCACTCGGCCTTGCGCGCGATCTGCTTGACGCCGGCCCAGGTGAAACCTTCGCGGCCGACGCCGATGCCGTAGCGCATCGCCTTGCCGTTGCCGAGCACGAGATAGAGATACGTGTTCGGCGTATCGATGACGATGGTGCCGGGCGCTTCGCGGGTCGAGTAGCTGACGACCTGGCGCTGCAGGCGCGGATCGAGCTGCGCGTCTTCGGCGGCATCGTTCTGCCCTGCAAGATTTTCTTGCGGCACGTATTGCGGGGCGACCTGCTGGGTCTGCGGGGACCCGTTCAGGAAAGCAAACAGCGGCTCTGCCTTGGCGGCGCTGCACGTCAGGGCAGCGGCGGCGACCAACGAACCGAGCAAAATGGACTTCTTGAACATGACACCCTCCAGCGACATTCTCGCCTTCATTCGTCGAGGCAAGCGTCGAGGAGGTTCATTGGTTCCTGCTCAGGGGGTGGTCATATGTTTGCGAGCGCTAGGAACCAAAGCGGTTAAAGGCTTTTTGAGCGATCCCGTTAACTTTTGCGGCTGTGCCAGCCCACCGTCGCCTCGGGGATGCTGTCGGTGGAGGCGAAGTAGGGCTTGATGTCCAAGATCGGCGTGCCGTCCAGGCAGTCCAGCCCCACGACGGAGAGAGTGGCGCCCTCGACCTTCAGCAACCGGACCACACTCATGGCGATCGGGTTGGGGCGGGCAGGCGACCGCAAGGCGAAGGTGCCGCGCTGCACGCCGTAGTGCCCGGGCACCTGGAGAACCAGCGTGCGCGGGGCTTTATCCATCCAATAGAGCAGCACCAGGTGGCTGCAGGTCTCGACGTCCTTGAGGCCCTCGGCCCAGCGCGGATCGACCTCGACGGTGCAGACGGCCTCGGATTCACGGGCGTTTTTCGGGCAGTCCTTGCGCTCTTTCCAGGGCGTATGGATGCGGCCGATGAAATAGACCCCGGCGTCCGGCTGCCCGGGCAGCTCGACCGTCTTTTCGCCTTCCCAGACGCCGAAATCCTTAGCCATGACCGTCACTATACCGGCTTCCGGCGGGTCAGGCTTTCCTAACCAGGGGCCAAAACGATGCAGGAGGAGGGTTGCGGACGCCTGTTTCAATGTATAAACATATCTTTATGTAGTGGGAGCCGGCCCATAGGCCGCCGTCGGTGACAATGAGTGCCAACCCTAAGCTCGGCTACGACGCCCTCAACGCCGCCCTCAAGGCGGCGGGCGAGGAGACGCGCCTGCGCATCCTGGCGCTGCTGAGCGAGGCCGAGCTGACCGTCTCCGACCTCACCGACATCCTGCGCCAATCGCAGCCGCGCATCTCGCGCCACCTCAAGCTCTTGGCCGAGGCCGGTCTGATTGAGCGCTTCCGCGAGGGCACCTGGGCCTTCTTCCGCCTGGCCGAGCACGGCGGCGGCGCCGAAGTCGCCCGCGCGCTGATCGAACGGCTCGATCCCGCCGACCCCGTCATCGCTCGCGACCGTGACCGGCTGGCTTCGGTGCGCGCCGCCCGCGCCGCCGCGGCGCAGGCCTATTTCAGCGAACACGCTACCGAGTGGGACAGCATCCGCAAGCTGCACGCCGCCGACACCGCGGTCGAAGACGCGATCCGCGCAGCGCTCGCCGACAAGCCGTTCAGGTCGCTTTTGGATCTCGGCACCGGCACCGGCCGCATGCTCGAACTGTTCGGCCGCGAGATCGACCGCGGCCTCGGCCTCGATCTGTCGCTCGACATGCTGCTGCTGGCGCGCGACCGGCTGGAACGCGCGGGCTTGAAGAACTGCAGCGTGCGGCAGGGCGACCTCTACGATCTGCCGCTGGCGAACGACTCGTTCGATGTCATCATCCTGCACCAGGTGCTGCACTTCCTCGACGACGGCGGCCGCGCCATTCGCGAGGCGGCGCGCGCGCTGCGGCCGGGCGGGCGGCTGCTGGTCGTCGACTTCGCGCCGCACGAACTCGAATTCCTGCGCGAGCAGCACGCGCACCGCCGCCTTGGTTTCCCGCCCGAGACCGTGACGCAATGGCTCACGGCGGCGGGCCTCGAGCCGGTGATGCACAAAAGTGTCGCGCCCGAGCAGGATTCCGAGGGCAAGATCGCGGTGTCGCTGTGGCTGGCGCGCGATGCGCGCGCTTTGATGGCGACGCCCGCTCGCCGGGAGGTCGCTTGATGAACGCCATCCGTCTCAGCCGCAACGAGCGCGCCGGCGATCGCCGCATCGACGTGTCGTTTGAATTCTTCCCGCCCAAAGACGAGGCGATGGAAAAGATTCTTTGGGAATCAATTGAACGCTTGGCGCCCTTGGCGCCGAACTTCGTCTCGGTCACCTATGGCGCCGGCGGCACCACGCGCGAGCGTACCCACGCCACGGTGAAACGCATTCTCGGCGAAACGCCGCTGACGCCGGCCGCGCATCTCACTTGCGTCGCCGCGACCAAGAGTGAGATCGACGAAGTCGTACGCAATTATTACGACGTCGGCGTGCGCCATATCGTGGCGCTGCGCGGCGATGCGGTCGGCGGTGCCGGCGCGCAATACGCGCCGCATCCCGGCGGTTACCAGACCAGCGCCGACCTCGTCGCCGGCATCAAGCGTGTCGGCGATTTTGAAGTCTCGGTGTCGGCCTATCCGGAAAAGCATCCCGATAGTCCGACGGTCGACGCCGATATCGACATGCTTAAGGCCAAGGTCGACGCCGGCGCGGGGCGCGCCATCACGCAGTTCTTCTTCGAGAACGACGTCTACTTCCGTTATCTCGACCGCGTGCGCGCCCGCGGCATCGAAATCCCGATCGTGCCGGGCATCCTGCCGGTGCAGAACTTCAAGGCGGCGACGAATTTCGCCACGCGCGCCGGCGCCTCGGTGCCGGCCTGGCTCGCCGACCGCTTTCACGGCCTCGACAACGATCCCGCGACGCGCAAGCTGATAGCGGCCGCGGTCGCCGCCGAGCAGGTGCTCGATCTGGTCGATCAGGGCGTCACAAATTTTCATTTTTACACCATGAACCGCGCCGACCTTGTCTTCGCGGTGTGCCACCTGCTGGGCCTGCGGCCCACGGTGGATCAAGCAGCCTGATCTGGAGTCGAGTGCAGTGACAGCGTCCAAAACTAACGCGTCTGAGACTACCGCGCCGAAGCCAACCGTCCGCGAAGCGTTCCTCCAGGCGATGAAGGAACGCATTTTGGTGCTCGACGGCGCCATGGGCACCATGATCCAGGAGCTCAAGCTCGACGAACAAGGTTATCGCGGCGCGCGCTTCGACGCCTGGAACCGCGACGTGCGCGGCAACAACGATCTGCTTAATCTGAGCCGGCCGGAAGCCATCCGCGACATCCATCTCAAGTATTTTCTCGCCGGCGCCGACATCGTCTCGACCAACACGTTCTCCTCGACCGTGATCGCGCAGGCCGATTACGGCATGGAGCACATCGCCTACGAGTTGAACCACGCCGGCGCGACGCTGGCGCACGAGGCCGCGCGGCTGGCGGAGCAGAAAGACGGCCGCCGCCGTTTTGTCGCCGGCGCCTTGGGCCCGACCAACCGCACCGCCTCGATCTCGCCGGATGTGAGCGATCCTGGTTTTCGCGCCATCACCTTCGACCAGTTGCGCGCTGCTTATGGCGAACAGGTCCGCGGCCTGCTCGAAGGCGAAGTCGACCTGCTGCTGATCGAAACCATCTTCGACACGCTCAATGCCAAGGCCGCGATCTATGCGATCGCGGAAGTCTGCGACGAGTTGAAGCGCGACGTGCCGGTGATGATCTCCGGCACCATCACCGACCGCTCCGGCCGCCTGCTGTCGGGCCAGATGCCGGATGCCTTCTGGAATTCGGTGCGCCACGCCAACCCGATCACCATCGGTCTGAACTGTGCGCTGGGCGCGACCGAAATGCGCGCCCATATCGCCGAACTCGGACGCGTCTCGGACGCGTATGTCTGCGCCTATCCGAACGCCGGCCTGCCCAACGAATTCGGCTATTACGACGAAAGCCCGGAATATATGGCCGAGCTGCTCGGCGAGTTCGCCGAAGCCGGCCTGGTCAACGTCATCGGCGGCTGCTGCGGCACCACGCCCGCACATATTGCCGCCATCGCCAAAGCGGTCGAGGGCAAGGCGCCGCGCAAGCTGCCGGAAATCGTGCCGCAGTTGCGGCTGTCGGGCCTCGAATCCTTTTCGCTGACGCCGGAAATTCCGTTCGTGAACGTCGGCGAGCGCACCAACGTCACCGGCTCGGCGAAATTCCGCAAGCTGATCACCGCCGGCGATTACACCGCGGCGCTCGCGGTGGCGCGCGAGCAGGTCGAGAACGGCGCGCAGGTGATTGACGTCAACATGGACGAGGGCTTGCTCGATTCCGAAGCGGCCATGGTGACCTTCCTCAATCTCATCGCGGCCGAGCCGGATATCGCGAAAGTGCCGGTGATGGTCGATTCATCGAAATTCTCGGTGATCGAGGCCGGCTTGAAGTGCATACAAGGCAAGCCGGTGGTGAATTCGATCTCGATGAAGGAAGGCGTGGAATCCTTTATAGAGCACGCCAAGGTCGTGCGCCGCCACGGCGCCGCGGTGGTCGTCATGGCCTTCGACGAAAAAGGTCAGGCCGACACGTTTGAACGCAAAACGACAATTTGCAAACGCGCCTACGACATCCTGGTGAACCAGGTCGGCTTCCCGCC
>JANMSZ010000577.1:0-6207 GCA_031389925.1 Hyphomicrobiales bacterium
GCGGATGGGCGAGAACCTTGGCCCCGGCCGCGAACGCGTCGGCGTGCGGCTTGCCGGACCGCCGCCTGCGCGTATGACGCCTGCGCGTATGCGTGCGTTGCATCTTTTCTCCGACGGCATGACGCGCGCGAAAGGCGACGCGGCGAAAGAAGCG
The DNA here is from genome assembly GCA_031389925.1 of Hyphomicrobiales bacterium. Classification (GTDB taxonomy): domain Bacteria; phylum Pseudomonadota; class Alphaproteobacteria; order Rhizobiales; family Xanthobacteraceae; genus Pseudolabrys. The sequence goes on from JANMSZ010000577.1 coordinate 155, forward strand.
GGCGTCAGCGTCGGCGTGATCGACGGGCTGATCGACGAGGGTGCGCTGGAAACCGTGGTGTTGCCGCCCGAGAAAGTCACGCTGCCGGCCGATCCGGATTTCCGCAAACCTGAATTTTCGCTCGGCCAGTTGGCGGCCGGCGATGCATTGCGCACCACCGTCGATCAAGGCGGCTACACCGTGACGCTGCTCGATGGCGTTACCGGCTCCGGCAAGACCGAAGTCTATTTCGAAGGCGTCGCCGAGAATATCCGCAAGGGCCGGCAGACGTTGATTCTGATGCCGGAAATCGCGCTCACCGGACAATCGCTCGACCGCTTCACCGCGCGCTTCGGTACGCGGCCGGCGGAATGGCATTCGCAATTATCGCCGCGCACCCGCGCGCGCACTTGGGCGGCGGTGGCAGCCAATGAAGTGCAGGTCGTGGTCGGCGCGCGCTCGGCGCTATTTCTGCCTTATGCCGATCTCGGGCTCATCGTCGTCGATGAAGAACACGATCCCGCCTACAAGCAAGAGGACGGTGCGCACTATCACGCCCGCGACATGGCGGTCGTGCGCGGTTCGATTGCGAAAATTCCGGTGCTGCTTGCCTCGGCGACACCCTCCGTGGAATCGGAAGTCAATGCGCGGCGTGGCCGCTACAAGCGCATTCATCTCCCCGAACGTTTCGGCGGCGCGCATCTGCCGTCGATCGAAGCCATCGACATGCGTCGCGAAGGTCCGCCGCGCGGCCGTTTCATTTCGCCGAAGCTTGCCGAGGCGGTGCAGTTTTCGCTGGAACGCGGCGAGCAGGCGCTGTTGTTTCTCAACCGCCGCGGTTACGCGCCGCTGACATTGTGCCGCGCCTGCGGCTTTCGCATGCAATGTCCGAACTGCGATGCCTGGCTGGTCGATCATCGGTTCAAGAAGCGGCTGGTGTGCCACCACTGTGGCTTCAACACCGGAACGCCGAACGAATGCCCGAATTGTCGCGCCACCGAAAGCTTTGCCGCCGTCGGTCCCGGCGTCGAGCGGCTGGAGCAGGAAGCCGCCGAACTGTTTCCCGACAAGCGCATCCTGGTGCTGTCGAGCGATCTCGTGGAGTCGATGGAGCGGCTGCGCCAGGAACTCGACGACGTCGCGGCCGGCCGCTTCGACATCGTCATCGGCACGCAGCTCGTCGCCAAGGGGCATCATTTTCCCAAACTCAATCTGGTCGGCATTGTCGACGCGGACTTAGGTCTTGGTAATGGCGATCCGCGCGCCGCCGAGCGCACGTTTCAATTGCTACATCAGGTGGTAGGTCGCGCCGGCCGCGAGGAAGGCCGCGGCTTCGGCTTTCTGCAGACGCATCAGCCCGAGCACCCGGTGATGAAAGCGCTGATCCTCGGCGACCGCGAGGCGTTCTATTCGAGCGAGATCGCGCTGCGTGAGGCGAGCCTTTATCCGCCGTTCGGCCGGCTGGCGAGCCTCGTCATCACGGCGAACGAGCGCCATGCGGCGGAATCTTATGGCCGCGGGCTGGCTTCGATCGCGCCGAAGGACGAGGGCGTGCGTGTGCTCGGTCCCGCCGAGGCGCCGATCGCGGTGGTGCGCGGCCGGCATCGCTTCCGAATTCTGGTCAAAGCGCCGCGCGCCTTCGATCTGTCCGGCTATTTGCGCGACTGGCTGTCCGCGGCGCCCAAGCCGAAGGGCAACGTGAAGCTTGAGGTCGACGTCGACCCGCAAAGCTTCTTCTAGGTGGCGAAGGCCCCGTTTTGGGTCGAAAAGCTGCGGTTCACAGCATTGCAACTTCTGCTAGACTGGCCCCGACCAAAAGGGGGGCGGCCATGGCGAACATGTTCGGGGTCCGGCGAGTTTGGCTCGCACAAATCGCGATTTTATTTTTGCTGGTGGGATGCGGCACCACGACCGCGCCGTTCGATCAGACAGCGCAACTCAATGCCCAGCAGCTCAAGGCTCAGACGTTGGCGTTGATCGACCGGTCCGGCAATAAATTTACAGCAAGTCAAAACGACGTCACCGCGCTGATGGCAAAATATGACGCCGCCGCTTCCGCCGCGGCCTCCATTGAAAAGAACGAGCCCGTCACGCAAGCGTGGGGAATCATCCGCGGGCCGCAATCGGGCTCGGCCGTCGAATATTTTAACACCTGGAAGCAGCGCGGCGTGATGCGCCCGGCGATCCGCGCCGAGAAGAAGGCGCAGATCGGTCGGCACTTCGATTACTTGGTTTGCCTGGAAACCGCGAAGCAGAGCGGGGCGGCTTGCACCAATCCGCTTGGCGCCGCGCCGACAGCGCCCGCCATTCCTGCCGATACGCCGGCGGAGGATCCGACATGAGCAAGTTCGACGATTTCTTCGCCGCGGTGCTCGACGGCGCCAAGACCGTCGGCGGCGATGCGGCGCGCGACTTCCTGAAACAGACGACGGTCGACAGCCAGGCCTTCAAAGCGCAGGCCGAAGCCGACTTGCAGCGCTGGAGCGCCGAAGTGAACAGCGGGCAATTGGATCAGGACGACTTCGCCAGTCTGTTGCGCGGCCAATTGTCGGAAGCAACGCTGGCGGCTTTGCTCAAGGCCGGCGTCGCCGCCCAGCAGGCGGGCGTCATGCGCGACAAGGTCGTCAACCTCGCGATCAAAGCCGCTTTCACGATTCTGCTTTAAGCGCGCGGCTCGGGACGCCGTCCGCCCGGTTGCAGCAGCACGCAAGCCGCGGCGACGAAGATCAGGACAAAGCCGATAATGTCGGGCGTGGTCGGGCGCTCGTGCAACACGACGGCGGAGGCGGAGACGCCGATCACCGGCACCAGCAAGGCGCCGATCGACGCCGTGGTCGTCGGCAGCCGTCCGACAATTGCCCACCACAGGAAATGCGCGAGGCCGACGCCGAACAGGCCGACGAACAAGATCGCCAGCATGGTTTCGGTGCGCAGCGGCCACAGTTGCGGGACGCCCTCGAACACGAATGTGCCGGCGACGATGAACAGCCAGCCGAACAGCAATTGCCATGCGGCGTTGGCAAGCGGCTCGACCGTCGCCTTCACCCATTTCATATAGACGGTGGCGAAGGCCCAGCCGATGGCGCAGGCCAGTGAGTAATAGACGTTCGGCGGAAAGCCGTCGACGAACAGCGGCCACACCAAAATCGCAAGGCCCGCGACGCAGAGCGAGAAGGCGAGCATGCGGATGCCGTCGAGTTTTTCGCCGAGCATCAGCCGGCTCAACACGACGGCCCAGATCGGCATCGAGTACGTGATGATGATGGCGCGCGACGTGGCGCCGCTCATCTGCGCGAAGCCCGACAAGATCTGAAACAGCGCGACGTTGAAGAATCCGGCGACCATCACGTGCTTGGCCTCGCCGCGCGGCACCCGCAAAGAGTGTCCGGTGAGGAGCGCCGCGGCGAACAGAGTGATCGCGCCGAGGCTGCATCCGGCGACGCGCAGGCTCCACGGTGACAGTTCGCGCAGTGCGATCGCGGCGGCAATCCAGTTGAGCCCCCACGCGAAGGCCAGCAGCACGACCAAAAGCTTGGCCTTACCTGCAACATTGGCGTCGGTATTCGGCATCAAGACGGGTCCCGGCCGGGCTTGGAGAACGCGCGGCACGCTATCTCAGGCTCTTTGCTGTAGCGAAGCATCGCAGCGATGCAATTTTGTGCGGAGGTGCGCGACCGCTTCCCGTCGGCGGACGGCGATTCGTCAGTCCAGCAATCGCCTCGAAGAGCGCGGGTTCAGGCGGGCCTCAATTCCGGTATCTTTTACCGTCGAGGCTGGACCGCCGATTTGAGCTAGATCAGCGACACCGCGCCTTGTTGCACCGCGGTCGCCGCCGTGTTAGCTAGCCCTCGATTTTGCGGGGCTTTTCGAAGGCATTTGGGACGCCTCCGAGAATCGGAATTCCCTCAAGAATTCCAACAGGTTGCGCCGCCTCCGCGGCGGCGTCGGGCCTGTGTATTGAAGTAGCGAGACGAGCGTCAAAAGTGGCAGGCAAAGACCCGATCATTTCTGGAATGGCTGGCCGGTATGCCGGCGCCCTATTTGAGCTCGCGCTCGAAGAAAAAGCCGTCGATTCGGTCAAAAAAGACCTCGAGGCATTTGACGCCCTGATCGCCGACAATCCCGACCTGAACCGGCTGGTGCGCAGCCCGGTGTTCGGCGTCGACGACCAGCTCAAGGCGATTTCCGCGATCCTCGCCAAGGCCCAGATCACTGGAATCGCGGCGAATTTCCTGCGCGTCATCACCACCAACCGGCGGCTGTTCGCGCTGCGCGAAATCATCCGCGGCTACCGCGCGCTGGTCGCCCGGCACAAGGGCGAAATCAGCGCCCAGGTCACCGTCGCCGAGAAGCTCAGCGACACCCATCTCGAGGCGCTGAAAAGCGCGCTCACGTCCGTTACCGGCGGCAAAGCTATGGACCTCGACGTCAAGATCGACCCGGCCATCATCGGCGGGCTGATCGTCAAGGTCGGCAGCCGCATGGTCGATAGCTCACTCCGCACCAAATTGAATGCGATCAAGTTCGCGATGAAAGAGGCACGCTGATGGATATCCGCGCCGCAGAAATTTCTGCCATCCTCAAAGACCAGATCAAGAATTTCGGCCAGGAAGCCGAAGTTTCTGAAGTCGGTCAGGTGTTGTCCGTCGGCGACGGCATCGCCCGCGTTTACGGTCTCGACAACGTCCAAGCGGGCGAAATGGTCGAGTTCGAGAACGGCGTGCGCGGCATGGCGCTGAACCTCGAAACCGACAACGTCGGCATCGTGATCTTCGGCAACGACCGCGAGATCATGGAAGGCCAGACCGTCAAGCGCACCGGCGACATCGTCGACGTGCCGGTCGGCAAGGGCTTGCTCGGCCGCGTGGTCGACGCGCTCGGTAATCCGATCGACGGCAAGGGTCCGATCAAGAGCGACGTGCGCAAGCGCGTCGACGTCAAGGCGCCCGGCATCATCCCGCGCAAATCGGTGAACGAGCCGATGGCGACCGGCCTTAAGTCGATCGACGCTTTGATCCCGATCGGCCGCGGCCAGCGCGAACTGATCATTGGCGACCGCCAGACCGGCAAGACCGCGATCGCGCTCGACACCATCCTCAACCAGAAGCCGCTCAATCAGTCGACCGACGAAAAGATCAAGCTTTACTGCGTTTATGTCGCGGTCGGCCAGAAGCGTTCCACCGTCGCGCAGTTCGTGAAGGTGCTCGAAGAGCAGGGCGCGCTGGAATATTCGATCATCGTCGCCGCCACCGCGTCCGATCCGGCGCCGATGCAGTTCCTGGCGCCGTTCGCCGGCTGCACCATGGGCGAATATTTCCGCGACAACGGCATGCACGCCGTCATCATCTATGACGATCTCTCGAAGCAGGCGGTCGCCTATCGCCAGATGTCGCTGCTGCTGCGCCGTCCGCCGGGCCGCGAAGCCTATCCGGGCGACGTGTTCTATCTCCACTCGCGCCTGCTCGAGCGCGCGGCGAAGATGAACGACAGCAAGGGCGGCGGTTCGTTGACCGCGCTGCCGGTCATCGAGACGCAGGCCAACGACGTGTCGGCCTACATCCCGACCAACGTGATTTCGATCACCGACGGCCAGATCTTCTTGGAAACCGATCTGTTCTATCAGGGCATTCGCCCGGCGGTGAACGTCGGTCTGTCGGTGTCGCGCGTCGGCTCGGCCGCGCAGACCAAGGCGATGAAGAAAGTCGCCGGCAAGATCAAAGGCGAACTCGCGCAGTATCGCGAGATGGCCGCCTTCGCGCAGTTCGGTTCCGACTTGGACGCCACCACCCAGCGCATGTTGGCGCGCGGCGCGCGTCTGACCGAATTGCTGAAGCAGCCGCAGTTCTCGCCGCTGAAGATGGAAGAGCAGGTCGGCGTGATCTATGCCGGCGTCAACGGCTACCTCGACAAGTTCGAAGTGTCGCGCGTGCGCGCCTTCGAGAGCGGCCTGCTCTCGCTGCTGCGCACCCAGCACGGCGCCTTGCTCGACAGCATCCGCAAGAGCGGCGACTTGTCCAAGGAAGACGAAGCCAAGCTCAAGGACGCGGTCGAGGGCTACGCCAAGAGCTTCACGT
>JANMSZ010000037.1:0-12467 GCA_031389925.1 Hyphomicrobiales bacterium
CAACCAGCCGCGCCGGCAGATTGATCAGGTCGCGGGCGAAGCCGTCAATGTGGAAGCCCATGATGCCGGCGACGTTTTCGCACAGATTATCGCGGCCTTCGCGGCAGGCGGCGCAATGGCCGCAGGTCATGGCGCCATACATCACGACTTTATCGCCGGTCTTGAAATTGCTCACACCGGCGCCGACGGCGGCGATCTCGCCGGACGCCTCGGCGCCCACCACCAGCGGGAGCTTGCGCTTGGCGAAGGCCATACCGCGAAAGCCCCAGACGTCGAGATGGTTCAGCCCGACCGCCTTGATACGGACCTGCACTTCGCCGTCGGCAGGCGCCGCCGGATCGGGCACGTCGATCAGTTCGAGCTTGCGGTCGCCGATGAGTTGAAGTGCGCGCATGCGTGATGTCGTCTCTTTTTATGAGCGCTGTACTCGAAGCGGGTATCCGCGCTTAAGCCGGCTCAAGCCCCATAACCAGCGAGACGTTCTGTCCGCCGAAGCCGAAGGAATTGGAAATGGCATGCGTCACGCGCGCATCGCGGGCCTTCTCCGGCACGACGTCGAGCGGGATCGCCGGATCGGGGACGTAGTTGATGGTGGGCGGGATGCGCTGGTTTTGCAGCGTGAGTAATGTCACCACCGCTTCGATCGCGCCTTCGGCCGACAGCGTGTGTCCGATCATCGATTTGTTCGAGGAGATCGGCACGCTCTTCATGCGCTCGCCGAACACGGTGGAGACGCCGAGATATTCCATCTTGTCGTTTTCCGGCGTGCTGGTGCCGTGCGCATTGACGTAATCGATGTCGTCGGGCGCAAGGCTTGCGTCTTTCAGGCCGGCCGCGATGCAGCCGATGATCGGCTTGCCGTCGGGGCTCGAACGGGTGCGGTGGAATGCATCGGTCATCTCACCGCAGCCTTCCATCACGCCGAGAATTTTCGCGCCGCGCGCTTTGGCGGAATCGTAGCTCTCCAGCACCAAGGCGCCGGCGCCTTCCGCCATGATGAAGCCGTCGCGCGTCTTGGAAAACGGCCGCGACGCGCCGCTCGGATTGTCGTTGCTGGTGGACAGCGCCGATAGCAGCGAAAACCGCACCAGCGCTTCGGGATTGATCGAACCGTCGGTGCCCATGCAAAGCGCCGCATCGGTCTCGCCGCGGCGGATTGCCTCGACACCCAATTGGATCGCGGTAGCGCCGGAGGCGCAGGCGGTCGACAGCGAGATCGGCGAGCCTTTGGTGCCGAATTTGTCGGCGATGTGTTCGGCGACCGAGCCGAACAAATAGCGGCGATGAAAATTGGGGAATTCGCGGCTGACACGCAGCAGGTCGTCATACGTGACTTTATCGTTGGCGCCGGACCTGGCGCCGACCTCGAGCCGCTGCGACCAATCCATCTCGATCGGCGGCACGGCGAGGAAGAGGGGCCCCGGAAAATCGCCTTTGCTGCCGATGCCGGATTCCGAGATCGCTTCGTCGGCCGCGAGATCGGCGAAGCTTTCCGACAGCGCCGCGGTGCACGGCTGCGGCGGCAGAAAGTCGATGGTGCCGGCGATGCGGGTCTTGAGACCGTCGGTCGGAAAACGGGTAATGGCGCGAATGCCGGATTCGCCGGCGGTCAGCTTGGCCCAGTTGTCGGTCTTGCCGGCGCCGAGCGAGGTGACGACGCCAAGGCCGGTCACGACGACGATGGGGCGGCCCAACTTGTCTTTGGTCGATGCCATCAAAGCTCTCCCTCAACCGGCCTTTTCGAGCAGCGCGAGGCCTTCGCCCCGCCAATGCCCGACGCTGGTCACCACGACCTGGGATAATTCCCCGTCCATCGGCCGTTCCAGCCCCGTCGAGTCGTTGGGCGGAAACAGATTACCATGGCCGAGCGCAATCGTGGCCAAGGCGATATTCATCGGGAATGTCGGCTCCATCCCATGTCCGACATAGGAACCGGCGGCACGCACGGCAAGGTCGCCGTGCTGTTCGAGGAATTGACGTTCTTCGGCGGTAATCGCCGGCACGCCGGTGGCGCCGGACATGACCGCGGCTTGGCCCGCCTTCACCTTCGATTTGATCTTGTCCCACAGTCTGGCAAGCGAGGCCTGGACCGCGCCGGGCGTTCGCTTGGAGCGGTCGGACACGACGGCGGACAAACGCGCCAGCGGCTTGGCGCCGCGCTTCTCGGCGTGTTCGCGCTCCTCGATCACCAGGAACGCGCCGAACGAGCCGAGTGCGAAGCCGCCGTTGTCCACGCTTCGCTCCCACACCGGGGCGTAGCGGTCCTTCAAATTGTTCTTTCCGAATTCGTAGAGCATCAGCAGATCGGGACGCTCGCCATTATGCGCGCCGCCGACCAGTGCGATGTCGCTTTGTCCGGCTGCGATGCGCGACAGCGCGATGCGCACCGCGTCGACGCCGGACGATTCCTCGCCCATGAAAGTGCGCGACGAACCGGTGACGCCATGCACGATCGAGATGTTGCCGGCCAGCAAGTTCGAGAGCTGCGCCAGGAACAGCGTCGGCCGCAAATCGCTCATCAGATGTTCGTTGAGATAGGCCGCTTGGTTGGGCGCGCGCGGCATGCCGGAGAGAATGGTGCCGTCGACCGCGAGATCGCGCTCGCCGCCGCCGGCGGCGACGATCATGTCGACATGCGAGAGGATGTCGCGGTTGCCTTTGACGCCGGCGGAGTCGAGCGCAAGCCCGGCCGCATAGGTGCCGATGCGCTGCCAGTTCTCCATCTGGCGTTGATCGCCCTTTTTCGGAATTTGGGAATCGAAGTTCACCGGCGCGAGGGGGTGCACGACGTAGGGCGCGTAAGTCTTCGCGTCGAAGTTCGGCGTGCCCGCCATCAATTTCTGCCAATGGGCCTCGGCGCCTTCGCCAAGATTGGACACGATGCCGATGCCGGTGATCCAGGCTTCGCGTTCCGCGTTAGCCATTGACCGGCACCTCGCTTGGGAAACCGACCCGGGCGGCGGTTTCGCGCATTTTTTCGGCGACTTCGGCGTTGGGGAAATCCATCACGCGCAACGTCAGCGTGGCGTCGCACACCGGTTTACCGGCAAGCGTGATATTGGCCTCGGTGATGGAGTAGCCGGAGCCCTCGTGCACCAGCTTGGCGCTGACCACCAGACGCTGGCCCGGCATCACGAAGGTGCGGAATTTGGCGTCCTTGACCTGCGCCAGAAAGGGCATGCGCTGGAACTGGTTCGCGGCCACGATCAGCCAGCCCGAGGTCTGCGCCATGGCCTCGATCAACAACACGCCGGGCATCAACGGAAAACCGGGGAAATGCCCCTCGAAGATCGTGTTTTCGGTCGGAATCGTCGCTTCGCTGCTGATCGAACGATCGGCGAGATTGAGGTCGACGATCCGGTCGATCAGTTGGAAGTACTCGAGACGCATGTTTTGGGTGAGCTTTACGCTCCCTTGGCAGCGACGAGTTCGTCGATGCGGGCGCTGAGGTTTTCGAGGACGAAATACTGCTCGGTGGTGGCTTTGCCGTCGTTGACTTCCTGGGTCCACTGCTCGAGCGGCAGCTTGATGCCGAACGCCTTGTCGATGGCGAAGGCGATGTCGAGGAAGTCCAGGCTGTCGATGCCGAGGTCGTTGATGGCATGACTCTCGGGCTTGATCGTGTCGCGCGGAATATCGCAAGTTTCGGCGATGATATTGGCGATGGTATCGTAGGTTGAAGACATCGGTAACTCTCTGATTTATTTAGAGTTCTGACAATTCCGGGCCGAAACTTGTCATGCCGCGCAACGGCCCGTGGCAAAACCTGCCCCCGGCCGGCGGCAAGGTGCCCGTATAGCGAAGCAGAGCCTCAAGTTCAATGGCGGCGGGTATTTGCCCGCCCGAACGGTCCAAGGGCGCAAATAAGCGCCAAATGGCCGCCGGGGCCTCACCAGCGCTGCTTGTTGACCTCGATCGGCACGCAGTTGCGCCGTCCCGAAGCGACGCAGTCCTCGTTCTTGCGGATGGTCGCCATGGTGTCGGCCAGCCATAGCCCGGCGCCGACCAGGACGACGATGAACGCGAATGCGACCACATTCACGGTCATGCGTTCGCGATACTCTTCCTTGGTCTCCTTGCCCTGATACTTGGCGAGGTCCTCGACCGGCGGCTCAGGCGGCTTCGATACCGGCCGGCCGCCACGAAAGCTCACCACGCGTCCGTCATCGTCGGACGAGGACTTTTGATCGCTGCTCATGACGTCTCAAGTCTACCATGGCGGCCTTCCTTCGCGCGAAGCCGCCGGTTTTGCCCAATTGGCACCCCTCACTGTGAATTGCATCGTTTAGGGCAACGCCAGTTTCGCCTAGAAACTTTTAAACATGCCACCAGGACGTGCATAAAGGGTGCGCCTGTTGCCCCTATGTCACTGTGCGAACAATCCGGCCGCCGGCGCTCACCATAGCAACAGCCGGGACTGCGAAGTTTCTTGTCCCCAGCCTTACGTTAAGTCAAAATCATTCTTGAAGCCGGGGGCATAAAAACAAAAACAGGGCTTTGCCTCTCGTCGGGACCTTGCTCCCGAGCCATTGCGAAAGCAGCGAAAAGCCTGCGGCGCAGCGAGAGGTTTTTGGTCGTTCCGCCAATGCGGAGCGACACCGTGGGGGATCGAGGAAGCGCTTGTTTCAATCCATAACGTTGCTTGGACAGATCGCGTCGATCGATCTGTCCGGGTTCGCAAAAGTCAGCTCGTTGCTGGTGCTGCCGTTCGCCCATGAGGATCTGGCGATCATCTTGGGCGGCTACATCATTGTGAACGATTTGATGCCGGTCGGCCTGGTGGCCTTGTGCATCTATGGCGGCATCGTCGCCAGCGATTTCGCGCTCTACGGTCTTGGCTATGGCGCGCGTCACATACCGTGGCTGTCGCGCTACGCGGTGGACGACCGGGTGCGCCGGTTCGGCGACACGCTCAAACATAATGTCTTCGGGCTGGTGGCGGTGTGCCGCGTCGTGCCGGGCGTCGTGTTCGTTGCCTTCGTCGCCTGCGGCTGGGCGCGCGTGTCGCTATGGCGCTTCACGGCCGCGAGCCTGATCGTTTCGGCGCTCTATCTGCCGCTGATGCTTTACCTCGTCATCGTGTTCGGCGACGCGCTTGACGACAACATCGGCTTCTGGGCCTGGCCGATGTTGTTTGCGGCGATCGGCGCCACCAGTTTCGCCCGCAAGCGGGTGTTCGCGTTCCGCAAAGCCGCCGTGACCGACACTGCCGCCGATGCGGTGCTGACCGAATCTTGCCACGGCATGCCGCCGCTGTCGCGCGCCGATCATAAGGTTGCAATGGCCGAGCGCATTCCACCGGCGCTGTTCTATCTGCCGCTGGTGTTCAACTGGATCCGGCTCGGTCTGCGCCACGGTTCGATGACGCTGCCGACCGCGGCCAACCCGGCGATCTTCAACGGTGGCATGTGGGGTGAATCAAAGAGTTCGTATTTCTTCGACGTCACGCCGGCCGAGCGCAAATGGATCGCTGACTTCGTCGTGGTCAAGCGCAATCCCGGGGCGGAAAGTCTGTCCGGCGATATCGAACGCGCCAATCGCGCGCTCGGCGATGCCGGCATTGAATTCCCATTGATCGCCAAGCCCGATATCGGCTGGCATGGCCACGGCGTGCGCCGCATCGACAGCGCCGCGGCGCTCGATAATTATCTCGCGAATTTTCCGGCGTCCAACACGCTGATGCTGCAGCGCTATGTGCCTTATGCGGGCGAGGCGGCGGTGCTGTACGCGAGGCTTCCGGGTGAAACCAGCGGTCGCATCATCTCGCTGACCTTGCGCTATTTCCCGCAGGTGCTGGGCGACGGGCGCTCGACGGTGCGTCAACTCATCGCCGGCAATGCGCGCGCGCAGTGGAAGTCGGCGCTGCATCTGGGTGTGGATCCGACGCATCGCGGCGTCGATCCGCTCGATATCGACCGCGTCCCCGAGCAGGGCGAAGTGGTACGTATCGCGCTGATCGGCAATCAGCGCGCCGGCGCGTTGTATCGTGACGGCCGCCGCCACATCACCGCGGCGCTCGACGAACGCTTCGACCTGATCGCGTGCGGCATGACCGAATTCCATTACGGCCGTTTCGACTTGCGCTTCGAGAGCGTCGAAGCGCTCATGCGCGGCGAGGATTTTTCGATCCTGGAGATCAACGGCATCGGCGGCGAGGCCATCGATTGCTGGGACCCGCGGCTACCGGTAACCGAATGCTACCGGCGGCTGGCGGAACAACAGCGGTTGCTGTTTTTGATCGGCGACCGCAACCGCGCGCGCGGCTTCGTGCCGACACCGGCCGGCGCTTTCGTTAGCAGTCTATTCCAACAGAACAAGCTGATCCGCCAGTATCCAGCGTCGGCGTGAAGGTGGATCGCTGAAGACGCGCGATATGAATGGTTATTCATTGCGTGTGCGCGGCAACTAAAGAAATATTCGAACCAATTCGATCGCTCCCGCGTTCCCTCAGTCCAGAGGGTTACACAGGAGACTGAAATGAGATTGCTTGTTTTGAGCGCCGCGATTGCCGCGACCGTGTTGGGAGCGCTTCCGGCCTCCGCGCAGATCGTGATCCAGGAGCGCGGCGACCGTGACCGCATTGTCGTGCGCGAGCGCATGGACAATGGCCGTCACGAAGGCCGGCGTGACAATAGTTGGCGCCGCCATCGCGCCGATTGCCGCGTCGTTCGCGTCAAGACCCGCTTGCCGAATGGCAACGTGATCATCAAGACGCGCCGCACCTGCCGCTAAAGCGTTTCGATAGTAAAATCCCGGCGCCTCATCCGCGCCGGGATTTTTCATGCCCGAATGTGCTCGCTTATTTGGGCTCGGCAAAGGCCAATGCCGTATCTTCCGGGGGCATCATGCGGAAGACGTTCAGCGTAAACGAGATCATGACGTAATAGCCGAGCAGGCCGACCAGCTCGACGGTGGCCTGATTGCCGAGGATCGTATTGAGCCGCTTGTACGTGCGGTCGCTCACGCGTTTGGTCTTGTACAACTCTTGGACGAAATCATAGATCGCGCGCTCGTCTTTGGGCGCGGACTTCGGCGCGCGGCCGGCCTTGAGGTCGGCGATGGTCTTGGGCTTCACGCCACCTTTTTCGGCCAACGGAGCATGCGCGAACCACTCGTACTGCGCTTTCCAAAGCCGTGCGGTGCACAGAATGGCGAATTCCGACAGGCGCGGCGGCAGCGCCGTCTTGTAGCGGCAGAAGCCGCCGACGGCTTGGGCGAGCTGGCCGAAATCCGGCGCATGCAGCCAGACGGCGAAAGGTCCCCGCGGATTGATGGAGCCGCCGCGCGGCCCGGAGCGGATCGCTTCCATGAGGGCGCGCTGGGCGTCGTTCATCTGCGGTTCTTCGATCACGGCGAGGCGTGGCGCCGGGCGCTTGGCGGGCATGGCTGTAGGTCCTTATGGCGGGAAGAGAGAAGCGGGAGCTTCGGTTATCATAGTCCGAGGGGCATGGGGAGCGCCTGGATCCCGCCGTCTATGCCGGACTACTCGGCCGACGCCGTCACTTTCATCAAGCCGCGGTGGGTCATGCGCAAAGCTTGCGCCGCCGAGAATGACAGATCGAGCACGCGGCCTTTAATGAACGGCCCGCGGTCATTGACGACCACCGTCACCACGCGATGGCTGCGCGGATCGACGACGGTCAGCCTTGTGCCGAACGGCAAAGTACGGTGCGCGGCGGTGAATTTGTTGGAATCGTAAGGGGCGCCGGAGGCGGTCTTGCCCTGATAATTCTTGTCGTAAAAAGACGCGATGCCGGAAAATTCGCGGGCGCCGGATCGTTGGGAATTTTGCGCCGATGCATCGCCCGCCGCAAAGCCGCAGGCGATTGCCAAGCCCGCGCCGATTGAAATTCCCAGCCGCATCGATCTGCCCCGTTTGTGGTCACGCACACGAAACAGAAAATTCGAGCAAGTTTATGGCCGCGTGCCGGAACTCCCGCCTCGGACGGAAACTCCGGCCGTTTCGATTCTCAGCACGGTTGCGCGCGGAACCGCCGTCGATTTCATAACCGCGTCGAGGAACAAAGGTTCCGGCGGCTGCGAACCCGATTTGCGGATTACAATTTTCCGGCGTGAGGCGGCATTTTTCAACGGGAGAATGGCATCGCCTTGTGAGGCGGTTTGGCGCCGTGCCGGCGTTCGAGATGGTGCCCCGTCATTTCGGCGCGGGCACGACATTCTTCGTGTAGTTCATGCAGCTCTTCGTCGGTCAGGTCCTCGATCGCGGCAAAACTGTTTTTCGCCCCTTTCATCGCCAGCACCAGCTCCGACAGCTTGATCTGCATCGACATCATGTCGCGGTTCTGCGTGTTCTGGATCAAGAACACCATCAAGAAGGTGACGATGGTGGTGCCGGTGTTGATCACCAACTGCCAAGTGTCGCTGTAATGGAAAATCGGCCCCGTCACGATCCATACGGCAATGACGACGACGGCCAGTATGAACGCCACCGGATGGCCGCTCCACGACGCGACGTGCTGGGCGAAACGGGAGAACCGAGCCGAAAGCGGATGCGGTGCGACGTGACCGTTATGACTGATTTTGTTGTTCATGTTTCCCCTCGGACAGCGGATGCCACCCCATGGCGCGCTTCAACGCTTGGCTGTGTTCAAGAGTTCCCTCACGGAGAACCGCAGCTCATTTTAGCGCCGGCAGTTTCTGTTTGATATGGCCGATGCCGGCCCAGGGGTCCTTGCGCATGCGTGACAGCCGCTGGGCGAGGTTCTTCACCGTGTACTGGTCGGCGCTCTTGAGCGCGCCAAGCTCCGACCAATCGATCGGCACCGACACCGCGGCGCCCGGCCGCGCCCGGGTGGAGTAGGGCGCGACGGCAGTCGCTTCGCGGCTGTTGCGCAGGTAATCGACAAAGATGCGGCCGTGGCGCTTGCTCTTCGCCGCGGTCGCGACGTAACGGTCCGGCGCGTCCTCCTCCATCATGGCCGCGATAGCGTGGCAGAAATTCTTGGCTTGGTCCCAGGGCGTGGGCTTAATCGGCAGGATGACATGCAGGCCCTTGCCACCCGACGTCTTCAGGAACGTCTTGAGCTTCAATTTGGCGAGCCGCGCCCGCACGTCGCGCGCGGCGGCAACGACGTCCTTCCAAGTGGTGCCCGGGCCCGGATCGAGATCGAACACCAGCCGGTCGGCGTCGCCGAGATGCTCGATGGTCGAGCCGCGGACATGGACTTCCAAAACGCCAGCTTGCACCAGCGACAGCAGCCCGTCGAGATCGTCCAGCGACAGAATCTTGTCGCCGTCTTCCGGCACGAGATGCAGCCGGTCGGCGGAGATGCCGGCCGAGGCATGCTTCTGAAAGAAACATTGGCCGGCCGCGCCTTCCGGGCAGCGCAGCAGCGAGATCGGCCGTCCGACCAGATGCGGCGCCATCCACTTCCATATCTTGACGTAGAACTCAGCGAGGTCGCGCTTGGTGACGCCGACATCTTCCCAATAGACGCGGTCGGGATGGGTCAGCGTGATGCCGCCGATGACGTTCTCTGTTTTGGTGCGAGTCTTGGTGCTTGTCTTGCTGCTCACCTTGCGCCCTTTCACCGGCGCGCTCTTGCGGCTGGCGGTGGCGCTCTTGTTGACCGCGGCCGCGGCTTTCACTTCGCGGATGACTTCCTTGGCCTCCTTGTCCGCGCGCAAACCTTGAAACGAAGACTGGCGCACGCGGTCGCCATGGGTCCAGCCGCGGAAATCGACTTCGGCCACAAGCTTCGGCTCGATCCAGATCGGCGCGCGCGCGCCGCGTTCCTCCGGCGGCACGACGCCGAACGGCGTCTTGCGAACGGCCATCGGCTTGAACTTGCGGTAAAGATCGCGCGCCATCTTGTGGGTGAAGCCGGTGCCGGTGCGGCCGGCATAGGTCAGCTTGCCATGGTCGTAGACGCCGAGCACCAGCGCGCCGACCGAATGCGCGTCGGCCGTCGATGGCACAAAGCCGGTGACGACGAATTCCTGCCGGTCCGAACATTTGGTCTTGAGCCAGTCATGACCGCGGCCGGAATGATAGCTGGCGTCGGCGCGTTTCGAGATGATGCCTTCAAGGCCCAGTTTGCAGGCGTGCTTGACCAGCAGCGGGCCGGGCTCGTCGATCGATTCACTCAGCTGAATCGGGCCGGTATCGCCCATTTTTCTCAAGAGGTTTGCCAGTGCCGCCTTACGCGCTGTCAGCGGCAAAGGCCGCATATCGGTGCCGTCGAGATGCATGAGGTCGAAGACGTAATAGCTCATGCTGGAATCGTCGCCGCTCTTGAGCGCCTGCTGCAGCATTGAAAACTGCGAGACGCCGTTGTCGTCGTTGACGACCAACTCGCCGTCGATCACTGCCGTTTCCGCCGGAAATCTGGCGACTGCCGCGGCGATGCTCGGAAACTTGTGGGTCCAGTCGAGGCCCTTGCGGGTCATGAGCCTGACGTTGCCGTCGTCGAGCCGGGCCTGGATGCGATAGCCGTCGAACTTGATCTCGTGGATCCAGTTGCCGAGTTCCGGGGCGCGCTCCGATAAAGTCGCCAGCGCCGGCGGCACGAAGGCGGGCAGGGCATCGCCGGCAGGCTTGCGCTTGGCCTTGCGCTTCGGCGCGGCCTTCTTCGCTTTCTTGGTTTTCTGAGCCGATTTCTTGCGGCTCGCCTTTTGCCGCGGCGCGGCCTTTTTGGTGGTCGCCTTTTTGATGCCACCAGCGATCTCGTCCATGGAGCGGCCCGTCTTCACCGACAGGTCCTGCTCTTCGAGAATGTCCTTGTCGCGAGCCCGGCGCGCCGCCTCGTCCTGCTGCTTGATCAGCAGCCAATTGTCGCGCTTCTCGTTCGCGCGCCGGTGCATGCGCACCAGATGCCAGCCGCCATGGAGCTTCTCGCCGTCGAGTTCGAACGCCAGGTGGCCCTTCTTGAGCCCCTTGTGAGCGTCGTATTCCGGCGTCCACGTGCCGCGGTCCCAGATCATCACGGTGCCACCGCCATATTGGCCCTCCGGGATGGTGCCTTCGAATTTGTTGTATTCGATCGGATGGTCCTCAACCTGCACCGCCAGCCGTTTCTCGCCGGGGATCAGGCTCGGCCCGCGCGTCACCGCCCAGCTTTTCATGACGCCGTCGAGTTCGAGGCGCAGGTCGTAATGCAGACGCGTCGCGTCGTGCTTCTGGATGACGAAGGCGTGGCCCTTTTTGCTGGCAATCTTGCCTTTCGGTTCGGCGGTGACGTCGAACCGGCGCTTGCCGTGATAGGTGGTGAGGCCGGCCATCGAGAGTCTCTCTTGATCGGCGCTAGCTCGCCTTCCGGACCTTGCGGCGTGGCGCCGCTTTCTTGCGCGGCGCGGTGGCCTTGCGCTTGGATGCCGGCGCGCTGCGTTCCGCTTTCGCACTGCGCCGCAAGGCATCCATCAGGTTGATGACGTTGCTCTGCTTGGGCTCGGCGACGGTCGGCGCGGCCTTGCCCGCTTGCTTGGCCTTGATCAGGTCGTTCAGCGCATTCTCGTAGCGGTCCTCGAATTTCTCCGGCTTGAAATGCCCCTTCTTGGTATCCAGGATATGCGTCGCGAGCTTGAGCATATCGGCCGGCACCTTGATGTTGGGAACCTCGTCGAAGTAATCCTTCTCGTCGCGCACTTCGTTGACGTAGCGCAGCGCGGTGCCCATCAGGCCCTTGCCGCGCGGCTGCAGCAACAGCAGCCGCTCGCGCCGGTAGACGACGACGCGCGCCAACCCCACCAGTTCTTCCTTGGCCATCGCCTCGCGGATGACGGCGAAGGCTTCCTGCGCGACGTCGTCCTGCGGCACGATGTAGAACGACTCGTCGAGATAGATGCGGTCGATCTCGGAGACCGGCACGAATTCTTCGATGTCGATGGTGTGCGTGCTTTCAAGCGCGACGTTGTCGAGTTCGTCGTCGTCGAGCAGCAGGTAGCGGTCGCCTTCGAGCTTGTAGCCCTTGACGCGATCTTCCTGATCGACCGGATCGCCGGTCTCGGTATCCACCACTTCATTGCGGATCCGATTGCCGGTTTTTTTGTTGATGATGTTGAAACGGATGCGCTGGCTCGTGCTGGTGGCTGAATACATCGCCACCGAGCAGGACACCAATGACAGCTTCAGAAAACCCTTCCAGTTCGGTCGCGGCGCCATGGGTGCTCCTTTACGCAATACACCGACGGAAACTCCCCGATTATGTACAGGTTCCGTTTTATGCGGGAGGGGGCTTTGCGGGGGCGAGTGGTCCAAAGACGGTGTAGTTCGGCGCACATGGAACTTTTCCGAGGTCCAGCCGTTGATCCACATAACAAAATGCAGGCGGCCGGCCCTGCAAATCGATCAGCGCCGAGCACTTCACCAAGGAGGCTTGCTATGCGCTCACTCATCAAAACTGGATTGCTTGTAATGACGTTGGCCGCGCTGCCGTTCGCGGCAACAGCGGGCACGCTGGAAGGCGTGGCGATCGGCGCCGGAACGGGCGCGGTCATTGCCGGTCCCC
>JANMSZ010000059.1:0-1841 GCA_031389925.1 Hyphomicrobiales bacterium
GCCTTCACTTCGGCAAAGCCGCGCCAGACCATGTCGCCCGCGACGTAAACGATGATCGCCAGGCCGACATAGGCGATCCAGCGGTGCTTGTTGAGCAGGCCGGCGATGAAATTGGCGGCGACGCCCATCAGCACGATCGAGAGCGCGAGCCCGAAATACAGCGCAACCGGGTGATCGCGCGCGGCGCCCGCCACCGCCAGCACGTTGTCGAGCGACATCGAGATATCCGCCGCCACGATCTGCCAGGCGGCCTGGGCAAAGGTCTTGGGCGGCGCGCCGTCGAGCAGACCCTGCTTGCGCGACGGGCGGCGCAGCTCGCGCCACATCTTCCAACTCACCCACAACAGCAGAATGCCGCCGGCGAGCAGCAGACCGACGATCCGCAACAGTTCGAGGGCGATGCTGGCAAATACAATGCGCAGGACGGTGGCGGCGATGATACCGACCAGGATGGCGCGGGCGCGCTGGCCGCGCGGCAGGCCGGCGGCGGCAAGCCCGATGACCACCGCGTTGTCGCCGGCCAGCACCAAGTCGATCATGATGACCTGGCCGAAGGCGGCGAGCGCGTCCGGTGTTATGCTGAGATAATCGAGCATCGCGGCTTTCGGCCCTCCGGTTCGTTCATTCCGACATCACAGCCGCTCGGCTGCTAGGGAGACCGGCCTGATAGGCGCCAAAATGGCGTCCGCAACCCCGCCCCGGCAAGCCTAAAACCCGCGCAAATCGGCCCTGGACGTAAAGGAATACCTGCCGCCATCGTGTTTGACACCCCGGCCTCTACCCCCTAAAACCCGCGCACCTTGCGGGTTTTCAGTGCCCGCTCGGTGTTTCGCGACCCGTGGCTCGCCTTTACGCTTTAAAGGCCTGCCTGTCGGTTCTGGGGTGACCCGGGACAGAGGAGGGCGCGGTTCCTCAACCCACATTCTGATACGAGGACGCGAATGACCAAGCGTATGGAATCCAAGTACAAGCTCGACCGCCGGATGGGCCAGAACATCTGGGGCCGTCCGAAATCCCCGGTGAACCGCCGCGAATACGGCCCCGGCCAGCACGGCCAGCGCCGCAAGAGCAAGCTCTCCGACTTCGGCGTGCAGCTCAAGGCCAAGCAGAAACTGCGCGGCTATTACGGCAACATCTCCGAGCGTCAGTTCCGCAGCATCTACGACACCGCCATCCGCATGAAGGGCGACTCGGGCGCCAACATGATCGGCCTCCTGGAGCGCCGTCTCGATGCGGTCGTCTACCGCGCCAAGTTCGTGCCGACCGTGTTTGCCGCGCGTCAGTTCATCAACCACGGCCACGTCAAGGTAAACGGCAAACGCGTCAACATCCCGAGCTACCGCTTGAAGGTCGGCGACGTCGTCGAGGTGAAGGAAGCGTCGCACCAGATGAACCTGGTGCTCGAAGCGCAGGCTCTGTCCGAGCGCGATGTGCCCGACTACGTCGACGTCGACACCAACAAGCTCACCGCCAAGCTGTCGCGTATTCCGGTGTTCACCGATGTGCCCTACCCGGTTCAGATGGAGCCGCATCTGGTGGTGGAATACTATTCGCGCTGATCGTTTGCGCAGCACCTACGTCAGAGGCCGCCGCGAGGCGGCCTTTTTCGTTGCAGGCGAGCCGCCGGATAAGGCCCTCGCCCAAGCATAGCGTTTTTGCTATGTGTGAGACATGACCCGCCTCACCCGCCGCACACTTCTCGCTGCCAGCGCCGCAAGCCTCACCGCCAGCGCGCTGCCGGCCTGGGCCGCGGACAAACCGCATTCATTCAAGCACGGCGCCTTCGAGGTGACGGTGGTGAGCGACGGCCATCTGGTGCTGCCGACAACGATGCTCGCCCC
>JANMSZ010000103.1:0-3277 GCA_031389925.1 Hyphomicrobiales bacterium
TGCTCAATTCGATGGTGCGCGGCGTGACCGGTTTCACGTCGAGATCGACCATCGCCTGCACATCGGCGAGCGGCGTCAGCCGTGCAATCGTCTGTATTGTCTCGGACGCCGCAGCCATCGTTGCGCGCTTGACCTTCTCGACTTCGGAGACTTCAGTCTACCTCAAAGCCGCGCCAGATAACGAGCTTTTCAAGCGGCGAAATCGGGAGCGAAGCGTGTTTACAGCGACCAAGGACAAGGCCCTTCTCACCACCACCACCGGAGCGCTGCCCCGGCCGAGCTGGTACACCGAGAACCTGCGCGGCAAGCCGTTGTCGCGGGGCTTTTCCGAGTTGGCCTATCGCGAGCAGCATTTCGACTGCCTGGCCTGCCATGTCGCCTCGCAGCACCGCGCCGGCATCGACATCATGGTCGATGGCGACACCCGGCTCGACGACGACGTCGCCGGCCGCGGCTGGGTGAGCTACGCCACTGAGCGGATCGAAGGCATCGGCCAGCCGCGCGTCGAGGTGCCGCCGGCCGGCTTCATGGCCGACAAAGGCCCGGGCGATCTGATGTGGGAGGTGATCGAGACCCGCATGACGCCGCCGGTCACCGGCAAGATCGGCGCGACCTCGCTGCAGCTCGACCGCGCCTACAAGGCGATGGCGCCGATGACCGACAGACCGGTCAAGGTCGGCTCGATCTCGGCGCAACTGCTGGCGCTGATGCTGACCAACGAACACTACAAGGACCGGCTCGACCTGCTGATGGACATGTCGGTCGCGCTGAACAAGGAATATCACGCGCTCGCCGACGCCGGCGCGCCGATGGTGCAGATCGAGGAACCGGCGATCCATCAGGTGATCGCCGACCCGAACCAGAAGATCAAACCGGCGGAATGGGTCGAGGCCTTCAACGTCGAGGTGAAGGGCCTGCGCGACAAATGCGAGGTGTGGTGCCACACCTGCTGGGGTTCGCCGGCCGCGCAGCGCGTCGCCAGCAAGGATCAGTCATACAAAGCGGCGCTGCCCTATCTCGATCAGCTCGATTGCGACGTGCTCACCTTCGAGGGCGCTTTCAACAAGGGCATGGACTTCGAGCACTTCGGCGCGATGGTCTCCAAGAAGAAGAAAATCGCCATCGGCGTCATCAGCCACCGCACGCTTCAGGTCGAGCGGCCGGAGGAAGTGGCAGATCTCATCCGCAAGGCGCTCAAACATATCGAGCCGGAACGGCTGATCCTGACCAGCGATTGCGGCTTCGGCCGCCAGGGCATGAGCCGCATGCACGCCTTCTACAAAATGGTGGCGCTAACGCGCGGCACCAATATCGTGCGCAAGGAGCTGGGATTGCCGGAGGCGGACATTCCCGCGACCAATCCGAAGCTGTCGATGGTGCCTATTTCATAATGACCGAAACGGTGATGAACCTGCGGGGTCTGAAATGCCCGCTACCGGCGCTGCGGGTGAAGAAGAAGCTGTCGGATTCGGCGTCCGGCGACCTGATCGTCGCCGAATGCACCGACCCGCTGGCGGCGATCGATATTCCAAATCTCCTCCGCCAGACCGGCGACACGCTGGAAGGCAAGGATGAAGCCGAGGGCGTGATGACGTTTAGGATCAGAAAAAAATGAACTAAGTGCTCGTGCCTTAGTTCTGCATGCCCCACTTTTTAACCGTCACGCGCTCGATGCTGCGGAAGATCAGGTTCTCCACCACCAGGCCGATGACGATGACGGTGAGCAGGCCGGAGAACACGCCGGCAATGTCGAGCGTGTTGCGCTTCTCGAAGATGAACCAGCCGAGGCCGCCCTGCCCTGACGACACCCCGAACACCAGCTCGGCGGCGATGAGCGTGCGCCAGGCGAAGGCCCAGCCGATCTTCAAGCCGGTGAGGATCGAGGCAAAGGCCGCGGGCACGAAGATCATCGCGATGTAACGCAGGCCTTTGAGGCCGTAATTCTGGCCGACCATGCGCAGCGTGTGCGACACCGCCATGAAGCCGGAATGCGTATTGAGCGCCACCGCCCACAGCACGGAGTGCACCAGGACGAAGACGATGCTGGCCGAGCCCAGGCCGAACCAGATCAGTGCCAGCGGCAACAGCGCAATTGCCGGTAGCGGGTTGAACATCGCAGCGGCGGTCTCGAGGAAATCCGAACCGATGCGCGAACTCATCGCGAACACCGTCAGCGCGGCGGCGAGGAATATGCCGATGGCATAGCCGGTGAGCAGCACCTTGATCGAGATCCAGGCACGCTCCGGCAGGGTGCCGTCGCGGATCGACTCCAGGCCGGAGTCGATGGTTTCAGTGAGCGTCGGCAACAGCAGCGGGTTGCCGCGGTACAGCGCGTAACCCTGCCAGACGACCGCCATCAGCACCAGGATCAAGGTCTTGCGAACGGTGCCGCTGGCCCACAGCCGCTCCGCCAGCCCGAGTTTGCGTTCGACCTCGGTGGCCTCGTCACCGCCGATCGGCTGGTGTTTGATGACATAGAGCTCAGACATGCGCGGGCTCCTCGGGTGTGGCCTCGGCGAACAGCAAATCGTGGATTTCCTTCTCGAGCTTCCCGGTACCGGCCTCCCCGAGTTCGTCTTTCTTGATCTGGCCGATTTCGGCCTTCACCCGGCCCGGGCGCGGCGACAGCAGCAGAATGCGGTTGCCGATCTTGATCGCTTCGTTGATCGAGTGGGTCACGAACAGAACCGTGAAGCCGGTCTCGCCCCACAACTCGAGCAGTTCGTCCTGCATGCGGCGGCGCGTCAGCGCATCGAGCGCGGCGAACGGCTCGTCCATCAAGAGAATATCCGGCTGCATGGCCATGCCGCGGGCAATGGCGACGCGCTGTTTCATGCCACCGGACAGCATGTGGGGGTAGCTGTTGGCGAACTCGCTGAGCCGCACCTTTTCGATGTAGCTCAGCGCAACGTCGCGCGCCTCGTTATGGCTCAGCCGCTTGGCGGCCTTGAGCGGAAACATCACGTTCTGCAGCACGGTGCGCCAGGGCAGCAGCTGGTCGAATTCCTGGAACACCATCATGCGGTCGGGGCCCGGCGCCGTGACCTTGCGGTCACGGATCCGGATTTCGCCTTCGACCGGCGCGATATAGCCGCCGACCGCCTTGAGCAATGTCGATTTCCCGCAGCCCGAGGGCCCGAGCAGCACGTAGCGATCACCCTCGTTGACCGTGAAGCTCACCCGATGCGTCGCCGTGACCAGCGATTGCGGCGTTTTGTACCGCGTCGTCACACGGTCGACCTGGAGCAACGCGGACATGATGAGACTCACTGCACTG
>JANMSZ010000130.1:0-1941 GCA_031389925.1 Hyphomicrobiales bacterium
AAAAAGATCCGAAGCTGGCGCGCAAGCAGGGCGCCTACAGCGTCATCTCGGCGACCGGTTTGATCGTGCGCCGCGGCCACGAGCTCGACCGCGTGTTGCGCTCGATCGACGTGTCGCTGTCGGTGGTGACGAATTAAGCGCTGTCATTCCGGGGCGCGAACGAAGTTCGCGAACCCGGAATCCAGATGCAATATTCGGACGTGTTTCTGGATTCCGGGTCCGCTCGCTTTGCGAGCGTCCGGGAATGACAGTTGAGATCAAGGCTTCGTCTTCCCGCCGTCGCCCAGTGCGCGTTGCATCAGTACGCTGTCGAGCCAGCGGCCGTGCTTGAAGCCGACGTCTTCCAAAACACCGACATGCCTGAAGCCGGCCGCCTCGTGCAGGCCGACCGACGCCGCCTGCTTGGTCGAGTCTCCGATGACCGCGATCATTTGCCGGAAGCCGCGCGCCGCGGTGGCGTCGATCAAGGCGGCAAGCAGCGCACGGCCGATGCCGCGCCGATGTATGTCGTGCGCGATGTAGACCGAATTCTCGACGGTGTGCCGGTAGGCCGGCCGTGCGCGATAGGGGCCGGAATAGGCATAGCCGCCGAGGACACCGCCAGTTTCCGCCACCAGATAAGGATAATTTTTGGCCAGCAGGTCAGCCATGCGGCGCGCCATCTCGGTCTCGTCCGGCGGCTCCAATTCGAACGACGCTGTGCCGTGCTCGACTGCATGCGCATAAATGCGGGTAATGGCCGGGATATCGGACGTTTTGGCTGTGCGGATGACCAGGCTCATGCGGCGGGCAACCTACAAAAACAAAGCGCCCCGGACTAGCCGGGGCGCTGAAGTTGTTCGCATTCGTCTTAGCGCTTAGCGGCGATCGCCCACCGGCGCGTTAGCGCCGATCGCCCAAGAAGCGCAGCATGAACAGGAACAGGTTGATGAAGTCGAGATAGAGCGTGAGCGCGCCCATCACGGTCTTGCGGCCGGAGACGGTGCCGTCATCGTTAGCGTCGTACATCTCCTTGATCTTCTGCGTATCCCACGCTGTGAGGCCCGCGAAGATCAGAACGCCCGCCGCCGAGATGACGAAGTCGAGCCCGCTGCTCTTCAGGAACAGGTTCACCAGCATCGCGATGAACAGGCCGATCATGCCCATGATCAGGAACGTGCCGATCGGGGAAAGATCGCGCTGTGTGGTGTAGCCGTACAGGCTTAGACCACCGAACGCCGCCGCCGAGATGAAGAAGGTGCGGGTGATCGACGTGCCGGTGTAAGACAAGAACACCGACGACAGCATGAGTCCGAGCAGCCCGGCGTAGAGCATGAACAGGATCATGGCCGTGCTGGCCTGCAGCTTATCGATCCGGAAGCTCAGGAAGAAAACGATTCCGAGTGTTCCGAGGAACAGCACGATGGTCAGCGGGCCGCTGTAAATCATCTGGCCGAACGAGGTCAGCACAAGCCGGCCCGCTTCGTTGGTGGTCGTCGCGGCATTGAAGGTCACCCAAGACACGACGCCGGTGAGTGCAACGCCGGCGGCCATGTAATTGTAGATGCGGATCATGTAGGCGCGCAGGCCCGCATCGATCTCCGCGGCACTCGCGGCGCCGAAGCCGCGGGCAGCTACGTTACGGTCGTAGTCCGACATCGAAGTTTCCTCTCTAAGTCCCGGCTATTCGCCGGTCACGTCACGCGCGCCGGCGGCAGCCGTCGCGCTCGTGTGCCTCAAATGTAGTGTGCGAACAGTGTTGGCGCCAGATATGGCCCTAACATGACAGGCTTCATTGCGAAGAGTTAACGCTCTCCGCACCGGGCATTATAGGCCGAATCGACACACTATTTCAGGGCGTTCGGGGCACGCGGCGGAATGTCGCAAAGCTACAAATTACGCAGCACCGCCGCGGGTTTCTGGCCCAAAGCCGTAAAGGTGCCGATCAGGCCGAGCGCAACG
>JANMSZ010000148.1:0-3053 GCA_031389925.1 Hyphomicrobiales bacterium
CCCGAACGGCGTGTAGTTGATCATGATGTCTTCTTGCTTGACGCCCTTCGCCTTCAGATAGGCCTCAAGAATCTTGTTGGTGGTGCGCGGATAGACGTAGTCGGTGCCCGCGAGCACCCAGCGCTTCACCGAACCGCCGTCCTTGCTCATCAGATAGTCGACGGCCGGGATGGCCTGCTGGTTCGGAGCGGCGCCCGTATAGAACACGTTGCGTTCGGACTCTTCGCCTTCGTACTGCACCGGGTAGAACAGGATCGAGTTCAGCTCCTTGAACACCGGCAGCACCGACTTGCGCGACACCGATGTCCAGCAGCCGAACACGACCGAGACCTTGTTCTTGGAGATCAGCTCGCGGGCCTTTTCCGCAAACAGCGGCCAGTTCGAGGCCGGGTCGACAACGACGGCTTCCAGCTTCTTGCCGAGGACGCCGCCCTTCTTGTTCTGCTCGTCGATCAGGAACAGCATCGTGTCCTTCAGCGTGGTTTCGCTGATGGCCATGGTGCCGGAGAGTGAATGAAGAATGCCGACCTTGATGGTGTCTTGGGCGGTGGCGGGCTGGATCGCTCCAGTAGCCGCAAACGCCAGTCCCGCCGCCGCCGAAAGCCACGTACGTGCCTTCGGCCGCATGACGGTCGTTTGAATAGATCTAAACATGAGTGGTGTCCCCTGCGTTTGACGCGCGCGACGTCTCTTCGGACTTACGCGCCAGCGTCAAATCGCAAGCCCTGTGCCAAGCGTCACAA
The DNA here is from genome assembly GCA_031389925.1 of Hyphomicrobiales bacterium. Lineage (GTDB taxonomy): Bacteria > Pseudomonadota > Alphaproteobacteria > Rhizobiales > Xanthobacteraceae > Pseudolabrys. Next base: position 744 of record JANMSZ010000148.1, read on the forward strand.
AGGGCATTAACCTCTTGAAATCAGGGGTGTATGAGGCCCACCGGGCGCGCCTGCCTAAATTTCGGTCAGGAACGAAAGGCTAAAAAATAGGCAAACTTGGCTGTTTATTCGCCATTGTGTACGAGCGGGCCGCGCCGTTCCGGCCTCCTTGGCCAGGTGCCGCGCGTAGTCTAAAGAGCCGCACGGAAAGAGGAGTTTCATTTTCATGGCGGATCAAAAGACCGGGCTCGTGATCACGGCCCATCCCGGGGATTTCGTTTGGCGCGCGGGTGGCGCCGTCGCGCTGCACGCCAAGAAGGGCTACCGCGTCAAAATCGTCTGCATGTCGTTCGGCGAGCGTGGCGAAAGCCAGTTCGCCTGGAAGGAAGCCGGCGCGACGCTGGAAAGCGTGAAGGCCGGCCGCAAGGACGAAGCCGAACGCGCCGCCGCTTTGCTCGGCGCCGAGATCGAGTTCTTTGACTGCGGCGACTATCCGCTCAAGCTCGACGAGCAGCACTTCGACCGCATGGTCGACATCTACCGCGAGCTCAATCCGTCCTTCGTGCTGACCCATGCACTCGAGGACCCGTATAATTTCGATCATCCCAACGCCTGCCATTTCGCGCAGGAGACCCGCGTCGTGGCGCAGGCCATGGGGCATAAGCCGGGTGCGAAGTACAAATACTCGGCGCCACCGGTGTTTCTGTTCGAGCCGCATCAGCCGGAACAGTGCAACTACAAGCCCGACCTCATTCTCAAGATCGACGAGGTGTGGGAGCAGAAGTACAAGGCGTTCCAGATCCTCGCCGCGCAAAAACATCTGTGGGGCTATTACGAACGCGTTGCGCTCAACCGCGGCATCCAGGGCTCGCGCAACACCGGCGTGCCGATGACCTATGGCGAGGCCTATCAAACGCTATTCCCGCGCGTCGTCACCGACACGCTCGGCTGAGCGGAGGAAACCAATGAAAAACGTCGTCGTCCGCAATATCAAACGTGCCGATCCCAACGCGATCGCCACCTTCGAGAAGCTCGGCGTATCCACCACGCATGAGGCGCTCGGCCGCTACCAGCTGATGAAGCCGTACATGCGGCCGATCTGGACCGGCGCCTGCATCGCAGGCCCCGCCGTCACCATCCTGGCGCAGCCCGGCGACAACTGGATGATCCACGTCGCCATCGAGCAATGCCAGCCCGGTGACATCGTCGTGCTCGGCGTCACCGCCGACAATACCGACGGCATGTTCGGCGACCTGCTCGCGACGTCGCTCAAGGCGCGCGGCGTGAAGGGCCTCATCATTGACGCCGGATGCCGCGACGTCGCCACGCTCAAGGAAATGGGTTTCCCGGTGTGGTCGCGCGCAATCTCGTCGAAGGGCACCGTCAAGGCGACGTTGGGATCGGTCAACATTCCGGTGGTCTGCGCCGGCGTGAACGTCGAGCCGGGCGACGCTGTCGTTGCGGACGACGACGGGGTCGTCGTGGTGCCGAAGAAATACGCGGTTGAAACCGCGGCCAAGGCGCAAAAGCGCTCCGACGATGAGGAGGCCAAGCGCACGAAGCTGGCGTCCGGTATCCTCGGTCTCGACATGTACAATATGCGCGAGCCGCTGGCGAAGGCCGGACTTGTCTACGTCGACAATCCGGAAGACGCGTAAGTAGTCGTTGCGGAAATTATTCGCTCGACGAACTAAGCAGCCGGTCGAACTCGCGCTTGGTCACCTGGTAACATTCACAAGCCGACGCCTGCAGCTGCTTGCGATCAAGGATCGTGACATGGCCGCGGTGATAACTCACCAGGCCCTTGCGTTGCAGGCTGCGCATCGCGGCGTTGACGCTCGAGCGCCGCACGCCGAGCATCATCGCCAGAAACTCCTGCGTCAGCATGAATTCGTCCGTGGGCATACGGTCGCGCGTCATCATCAGCCAGCGGCAGCAGCGCTTCTCGAGCGGATGGAAGGTGACACAGGCGGCTGACTGAGCGACCTGATTGAAGAAGGCGGCGGCGTAATGCAGGAATGCCCCGCGCAACGACGTGCTGAGATTGACCTGCTCGGCAAATATGCGCGCCGGCATGCGCGAACCGGCGCCCGGCACCTGCATATAGATGCCCGTCGGTGCCGTGCCGTCGCCGAACAGCACAGGAAGGCCGACAATGCCTTCATTGCCGATGGTGCCGACCTCGGCAGCATCGCCATTCTGCATCGTGTTGACGAGCGACCCAACGCCGCATGTGGTCCTGCAGCCGGCCGATGTGGTTGGATGCGTATTCCAGCTCCAGTTCGCGGAAGCGCGCCTTTTCTTCCAGCAGGCGCTGCGCGTCGCGCACGT
>JANMSZ010000162.1:0-3056 GCA_031389925.1 Hyphomicrobiales bacterium
GGCATAGGACTTGCTGGCGAGCGGGAAGAACGCCAGCTTGATCAGCACGGTCACCAGCAGAATGGCGACGCCGAAATTGCCGACCAAGACGAACAGGTAGTCGATCACGAAGAACAGCGGCTTGGTGATGAAGTAGAACCAGCCCCAGTCGATCAGCAAATCGAAGTGGTTGAGGCCGAGGCTGTTCTCGTAGTCGTTGACGACGCGCACTTCCTTGGCGCCGGCGAACAGCCGCGCGTCGGCCGTTCCGGTGGCGCCCGGGGCGATGGTCTGCGGGTCGAGCAGGTAATCGGTTTGATAGGTCTTGAGCGTCCCGACTTTGTCGGCCTTGAAGTTCGCGATCACATGGGCGTCGGTCTTGGGGATCAGCACCGCGGCCCAATATTTGTCCGTGATGCCAAGCCAGGCATTGGTCGCGTTGAAGGTGTTGAGCTTCTTGTCGTCGATGCTCGAATAGGTGACTTCCTCCGAGCCCTTGTCGCCGAATTTTCCGATCAAGCCTTCGTGCAGAATGTAATAGCCGAGCACCGGAGGGGTGCCATGACGCGAGATCAGCCCGAAGGGATACAGCGAAACCGGCTTGTCGCTTTTGTTCGCGACCTCGTCCTTGATGGTGAACAGATATTTGTCGTCGACCGCGATGGTGCGGCGGAATTCCAGGCCCTGGCCGTTGTCGAAGGTCAGGGTCACCGGCTTGTCGACGCTCAGCGCGCCGGAGCCGGATTGTTTCCATACGGTGTCGGCGGTCGGCACGGCGACGGTGCCGCCGGCGGCGTTGGTCCAGCCGAATTCCGCGTAGAACGGTTCGGGGCTGCCGGACGGCGACAGCAACACGATCGGCGGCGATTTCGGGTCGACGGTCTCGCGGAACTTGATCAGCGCCAGGTCGTCGATGCGGCCGCCCTTAAGCGCAATCGAGCCCTGCAGGCTGCCGGTCGCGATCGGAATGCGCGGCGATGACGCCAGCACGGCGGTGCGGGTCGCGGTTACGCCGACCGACGGCACCGCTTGGCCTGGAACCTGCGGCGGTGCGCCGGCGACGCCAGGGGTCGTTGGTGTGGCGGCCTGACCGGCTTGACCCGGCTGCGGCGGACTTGATTTTTGCGCCTGCTGCTGTTGCTGCGCGAGCTGCTCCTGCCGCGCCTTCTCTTGCGGGAGGGCGAAGAAATATTGCCAGACGATCAGCACGATGGCTGACAGTACAATGGCGAGGATGGTGTTCTTGCTATCGGTCATTCCGGTCCTTTGGCGATCCCGTCTTGCCGTTCACGCGCCCCGCCTGTAGCCGGCGCAGCGCGCCGTCGAAGTCTTGTGCGATCCGCGCGTAGGGCACTTTCAGCGCCGCCCGCCTGCCGACCAGCACATAATCGTAGCCGCGCTGCATGTCAGTGGTGCCAGAAAGCCGCACGATTTCCCTCAACCGGCGGCGCACCCGGTTGCGTTCGACGGCGTTGCCGACTTTCTTCGACACGGTAAAACCAAGACGCACGGGCCCATCGTCGGCCCGCTGGCGTGCTTGCAGCACGAAAGCGGCGGCCGGCACCTTGATCCCGGTCGCCGCTGCTAGAAAGTCCGCCCGTTGCCTCAATCGTTCCATGGAAGCAGCTGCGGGCTAAACTCCGCCCTTAGGCGGAGAGCCGCTTGCGTCCGCGACCGCGCCGCGCCGAAATCACCTTGCGCCCGCCTTTGGTCGCCATGCGGGCGCGGAAACCGTGACGGCGCTTGCGTACAAGCTTGCTCGGTTGATAGGTCCGCTTCACGATTAAATTCTCCGAAAGTCGCGCCGTAGCGGCGAGGGTGTCAAAGCCGCCCCCAAATCCGCATTGAAAAAGCCCGAATTGGTCAGGATCGGCACGTGTTTCCGGGGCTTATAAGGGAGGGGACTTGGCCCGTCAATGCGACTTGCCGCGCCGCCGCGGCCGTTGGCCGAGCAGGTCACGTAGGCGTCACAAGGCAGTGAGACCGAGGGTTAACGCCCAAGAGACCGGCATGAGACCGGCATGGCTCGTGTATATAGCGCGGATGCCCGCAAGCCCCCAGGCGACGACAAGACCACGCAGTCTGATCCGCCGGCTGGCGCCGTTAATCGCCATCGTTTTGCTCGGGGGCCTTGTCTATTACGCCTTCGGCCGCGAGGAACTCTCGCTCGCGGCACTGGTGCGCCACCGCATGGCGATCGACGCCTTTGTGACGGAGCACCGCGTCCTTGCCGTGCTCGCGTTTATCGGTCTCTATATTACAGCCGTCGCGCTGTCGGTGCCGGGAGCGTTGTTTCTGACTGTGAGCGGCGGGTTTCTGTTCGGGCTGGTGGTTGGTGCCTCCGCCGCAGTGATTGGCGCCACCATCGGAGCCACGCTGATCTTCCTGGTGGCGCGCAGCGCCCTGGGCGAGGCTTTGCTGCGGCGGGCCGGACCCCGCGTCAGCCAATTGGCGCAAGGCTTCCGCGACGACGCCTTCAGCTATCTGCTGTTTCTGCGGCTGGTGCCGGCCTTTCCATTTTTTCTGGTCAATGTGGTGCCAGCTTTTGCCGGCGTGCGGCTCGCGCCTTTCGTCGCGGCGACCGCGCTCGGCATTATTCCGGGGTCGGTCGTTTACGCCTATGCCGGCATCGGGCTCGACAGCGTCATCGCGATGCAGAAGGACCTGTATCAGGAGTGCCTCGCCGCCGGCCGGTCCGAATGCCAAATGACGTTCGACGGGCGCGACGTCCTGACGCCGCAACTGCTCGGCGCGCTGGTCGCACTCGGTCTGCTGGCGCTGGTGCCGGTGGTGGTCCGCCGGCTGCGGGCGCGCCGGAGCGCGACGCCCTGAATTGCGCTATCATTGGAAAATGAATTTTCGAGATTATTTTTAGGATCATGACGGAAACACTCACCCCCGATATTTGCGTGATCGGCGCCGGCTCCGGCGGGCTGTCGGTGGCCGCGGCGGCCGCCGCCTTCGGCGTGCCGACGGTGCTGATCGAAAAGCACAAGATGGGCGGCGATTGTCTCAATACCGGCTGCGTGCCGTCGAAGGCCTTGCTGGCCGCGGCCAAGCGCGCGGCGTCGATGCGG
>JANMSZ010000172.1:0-25956 GCA_031389925.1 Hyphomicrobiales bacterium
GGTGAAAGCCGTGCTCCGGCTTTGTGCCGGCAAGAACGGGGTATCGGAGCAATCGCTCGGACGCTGTCTTGCGACCTTCAGCAAGTTGAAGATGGAAACGGCGCAGCAAGTCGTCGAATTTCAACGAAAGCGCGGGCCGGCGCCGGCGGCGCGCTGATCTGGCCGCAATAGGCCGTTACGGATCAGGCGGCGTCCTTACCGGGGATGATGCTGGCAATGCCCGCGACGCGGCGCAAGCCACCTGACAGTTCGGCAATCTGCTCTTGCGTCAAATTCTGCTTCGGATTCTTCGTGACATAGAGCAGCGCGTTGATATGGCAGTCGATCATCTCTTTTTCGTAGATTGCCCCCGCCTTGATCGACTCGAGAACCTCGCAGAGTGTCTTGGCCACGAATGTAACGACGCTAAAGCCCATGGTCGTGCCGACATCCTGCACTTGTGCGCAGAGATGATAGGCGCGTTCCATCTGTGACGTAGCGCTGGGATCGGCATCGAGGTCGGCGAGCGCGCCGCTGAGTTCTTTCAACTGCCGATTGAGCCAATCGAGGAAGCCGACTTTTAATTCGTCAATCTGGAGTTGCGCCGCGGCCAAGGCTTCGTCGCGCGGCGATCCACCCGGCCGCCGCGCCATGCGCTCAAAGTGGGTCTCGACGTAAAACGCCTCGGCGTCGTGTCTCGGCGGATGCATTACGATTGCCCGGCGCGCGCCGCCGTGAACAGGCTGTCGATATCGTTCTGCGCCAAAGCCGGCCCGCTCTCCTCGGCGACGTCGACCATGGAGTCGCCCTTGCGGCGGCCTACACCGCCAGGAAACCCTTCGATCTTGAAGCGCCGGTCCGGTCCGAAATAGTTCGGCGTGTCGACGAACGGGCGCGGGTGAAACGCGATCCAGCCGAGCCGGTCATACAGGCTGTTCGGCGACATCGGTTTCGCGACCACCATATTCGCCCCGGAATCACGGGCGTTTTTGACGATTTTCTCGCTGGTATTGTTGGTCATCAGGAGGATCGGCAACGTGCGGTTTTCATTGTCCGCGTTGCCGCGGATGGTGCGCGTAAGCGCGAGACCGCCGTGCGGGGGGAGTTGTAGATCGCACAGCAAGATGCCGATCTTCTGGCTGGAAAGCGCCTGGAACAATCCGCTCGACTGCTCGGCCTCGAGAATCTTGTTGGCGCCGAAGCCGCGCAACATGCCGTTGATCACCCGGCGTGTGTAGGCGCTCGGATCGGCGACAAGAATCACGAGATCACGCAGATTGACCGTCGATTTCATGCGGCCCCCTTACTCACAACACATGCCTTCACGCCGGATACAGCCTCGCGTCCCCCAAGCTGTCGTCGCGGTTGGATTGTCGTCGCAATATGGCAAAACGAGCTAAGTCTCCGATTAAAGTTTTACGTCGGTAAAAATGGCAAACTACAATAACAAACGATGCAGTCGCCGGCGGAGCATCGCGATACTCTTTCGCAGCACGCAAGTACCACCGGGCGCGTCGAAGGCGCACCGTTCAGAATGGCTCGACGGTGGTATTTCCGATCGCAAATGCGGTCGAGGCGGTATTGCTGTAAAGAAAAGTCAAAATAGCGATGCAGCATGGCAAACTACTTTATCAAGAATGTCGTATTTCAAATTTCTCAATTACGGGAATGTTAAAAAAAATGGTTCACATTCATCACGTCACGAGAATCGTGATGTCACGACGAGCGCCATAGTGCGCGCCTCGTGATGCTGACAACCGATATCGATGTTGGCACCGGAGAGAAAAGTGGACTTGGCACTAGTAGCCCACGCGGCAGAAGCCGGACGAAACGTAGAAGCGCTTCAGGTTGCGCACACGAGCTTCCCCACTGACGCCCCCAGATTTGATGCCGAGCGATCGCCTCGCGTCCCCGAACTATTATCCGAGATATCGACGCAGAACGCCGCCGATTGCGTTGCCTGCCCGCTGTTCCGTTTCAGCCGGTGTGGCGGAGGGGATGGCCAGTCGGCCTCTCACCTCGACATGTCGCGGCTGTCATATACGACCCATACCGCGGCGGCGCGACGGGCGATGCGCCACCCGAAAGAGTGGTCCGACTACGTCATGGTCATATGCAGCGGCCGGGCCGTGTCGTCGATCACATTGCCCGACGGCCGGCGGCAAGTGCTGTCCATTTTGCTTCCAGGCGACGTCGTCTGCGCCAGCAGCCTGTTTGAGCCGATATCGGGTTACGCGGCCGAGGCAATTACTGATGTAACCTACAGAAGATTCAACCGGAGCGAGTTCAAGGCTCTCCTGTTCAAGAACTACGGCCTGTTCGAGAGACTGGCCAAGATGTGGGCCGAGGAGAGCGCGCGCGCCGATCAATTGGCGCTCGATCTCGGTCGGCGCCGGGCCGACGAGCGCGTCGCCAGGTTCATTCTGAATTTGGCGGAGAGACTCGCCAAGCGCGGCATGGCCCACGGCCGCACGATGGATTTTCCGCTGCGTCAACGGCACATCGCCGACGCCACCGGCTTGACCGCTGTCCACGTCAGCAAAGTGCTGGGCGAGTTTCAACGTCTCGGCATGATCAAGATTCACGATCGCTCGCTGACGATCGTCGACGAATCAGAGCTTCGGCGCGTCGGCGCCCCACACTAGTAAACGAAGAATAAACGACGGCCTTCTTTGTCGAATATCTAAACTAGGTAGAACTCCTGATTTGCGCGCGATGAACTACTCAGTCCAGATAGCAACAATACCAGTACAGTGTGCGAAAACAAAATAGATCAACATTCGCAATCGTCACGGTGCTTGATTGGAATTCTCGAGCGGGGATTTCGGAAGCTCGCGTGTCGAAGTCGAAATAGAAATGGATGACCAGTCTTGAGCGCACTCTCGAACGTCCTAGAATCAGACTCCAACGTAATCCCCGCACATTTTCATACAGGCTCGATTGACGAGCACAGCCTGTATTCGACGTTCACGCACTGGGCGGAATCGGCCGCGGGACGCCAACCGGGCGCGCTTCCCCTCAATACCTCCACTCACACCATCCCTGCGCGGCGCACGATCTGCCACCCGTCCGAATCGCCAGATTTCGTGATCGTCATTTGCCAGGGCTGGGCGACCTCCTCGATTTCCTTGTCGGACGGGCGCCGGCAGATTCTGTCGTTCTTTCTTCCCGGCGATATCGTCTCCACGCCGAGCCTGTTCGAGCCGATATCCGGCCGTCTCATCGAGGCGGTCACCGATGTGACCTACCGCAAATTCAAGCGGAGCGAACTCAAGACCATCCTCTTCAAGAATCCGGATCTGTTCGAGAAGATCTCGAAGTGCTGGATCGAAGAGAAGGCGAACTCGGACCAACTGGCGCTCGATCTCGGCCGCCGGACCGCCGACGAGCGAATCGCCCGCCTGATTTTGAATCTTGCGGAACGCCTGACCAAGCGCGGCATGGTCCACGGCCAGACGCTGGACTTCCCGCTGCGCCAGCGGCAGATCGCGGACGCTACCGGGCTCACGCCCGTGCACGTCAGCAAGGTGCTCGGCGAGTTCCAACGGGCCGATCTGATCGAGATCAGCAACCGCTCGCTGGTGATCACCAACGAAACGGCGTTGCGCCAAATCGCTGGGCCGAAATAGCCGTCCCGGATTTCGCGCGATTCGCTAGCTCACGACAGCGCGAATTCCATTTCGCTGATCTGCACCTGCGGCAGCAGCCGTTTGACGTCGGCCTCGCGGGATAGTTCGGTTCCGGCGCTCATGACCGCCGCGCCGCCGGCCGCGACCGCGACGCGAAATGCCTGCTCCATCGGCTTTCCGGCCGCCAATGTCGCGACCATGCCGCCGAGAAAGCTGTCGCCGGCGCCCACCGTGCTGACAACCTCGACCGCCAGCGGCTGTGCGCGCCAGGCTTTGGTTGCGGTCACCAGCAGCGCCCCCTGATCGCCGAGCGTGAGAGCGACGGCCTCCGCCTGTCCGCCGGCCGTCAGCTTGCGACAGGCTAGGACGCGGTCGTGGTCATTATCGAGCGGCGCGCGAACGTATTCAGACAATTCCATCAAGTTCGGCTTGATCAAAGTGACGCCTTCCGCGAGCACGGCCGCGAGCGCGCCGCGTGACGTATCGATCACGGTCTTGGCGCCCATGGCTTTGGCATGGCGGACCGCCTGGGCGAAGAAATCGTCGGGTACGCCAGGCGGCACGCTGCCGCTGGCGACGACGAATTTCGGGCTCGAAGGCAGCGACGCTAATTTATCGAGGCAGGCCTGCCATTCGGTCTCGTGCAGTCGCGAGCCGGGCAGCACGAAGCTGTACTGAGCGCCGTTGTCTTTTTCGTAGGCCGTGAAATTTTCCCGCGTCTCGACGTGGGCCGGCGTGACCAGGCTGGCGATGCCTTCGCGCTCCAACAGCCGCTGCAGCAATTTCCCCAGCGCGCCGCCGATCGGATAGATCGCTGCGACGTCGCCGCCGAGCCTATGCGCCACACGGGCGACGTTGATGCCGCCGCCGCCCGGATCGCGTTTGGGCGCCGAGCAACGCATCTTCCGGGTCGGTTCGACGTGGTCGACAGTGACGAAAATGTCGATGGCTGGGTTTATTGTGAGGGTGACGATGTCAGGCACGAAATTTCCCATCGTGAGGCCGTTCAAACGCATAAACGCGTGACCTCAACGTTTCGTGACAATGACCGTTCCCTCGAATGCGGGCATTCTCGTTCACGCGCCGAAAGTATATATTCCGGCCGGGGGCTGGCGCGGCCGCGCCCCGGGGCAACGTATTCAATGATTTCGAGCTTTGCACTTTATCGCCGCGCGGCGGCGGGTGCCTTTGGCACGCTGGCCTGCTTGAGCGCACTCGCCGGTTCGGCTCTCGGACAGCAAAGATTGCGCGCCCACTATACGATCTCGATGACCGGTGTGCCGATCGGTCAGATTGCCTGGCTGGCCGCCATCGGCGACCAGCGCTACACGACGTCCGCCACCGGCAAGGCCAGCGGCGTGCTTAGCGTCCTGGTGAACGGTGAGGGTTCTGTGGATGTGCGTGGCGCCGTGATCGATGGCCGCTTGGCGCCGAGATTTTTCACATCGAAGATCGCCGACGACGAGGGCGCTTCCGATTTGCGGATGACGTTCGACGACGGCGTCGTCAAGGATTTGGCGTCCAGCGCGCCGCCGCCCGGCGGCGATCGGTTGCCGGTGACCGATGCCGATCGTCGCGGTGTGGCCGATCCGCTGAGCGCGATGCTGATCCCGGCGGGCGAGGGCGCTTTGGCGCCGGCCAATTGCGATCGTGTATTGTCGATCTTCGACGGGAGGCGGCGTTACGATCTGTCGTTGTCGTACAAGCGCGTCGACAAGGTCGTCCTTGAACGCAGCTTTTCCGGAATCGTGCTGGTCTGCGGCGTCGTGCTCAAACCGATTGCCGGCTACCGCCGCGACAGTATGCTGGTCAAATATGTCGTCGGCCGGCGCGACATGGAACTGTGGTTTGCGCCAATCGCCGGCACGCCGCACCTCGCGCCGATCAAGGTATTGATGCCGACGCTGGTCGGAACATTGGAAATCGAGGCGGATCAATTCGATTCCGTTGCACCGCCGCCGGCCGCGCCGCCGCGCTAGCATGGCACCATTGGAGCCACGAATGCGAGGCAAGCGCGTTCAATTCGATGACGAGACCTGGGCCTCTGTCGACCTTCTGTCCAAAGACCGGATGATGACGTTTCAGGAATTGGCCGACGAAGCCTTCCGAGATATTCTGAGGAAATATAACCGCCCGGCCAGTTTGAAGGAGGCGTTGCGAAAAAGCGCCGGCATGTCGGCCGATGTCGTGCCGCTGAAGAAACACAAGAAAGCCAAGCGGGCCAAAAAGTCCCGGCTTTGATGCCGCGCAAAGTGTTGGGCGCAATAAAAAAACCGGCCGCGCAATCGATGCGCGGCCGGCATATTTTCGTAGCGAAGTCTTAGTTGCCTTCGATGGTCTTGATGATGCTCGACATCGGGCGGGCCTCGTCGAGACCGCCGCCCATTTCCTTGAGCACGGCCGCAACGACTTCCGGCTTCGGCTCGATCGGCGTCTTGCCGGTGATCTGCACGACCTTGTAGCCGCCGGCCTTGAGCTTCGCGAGCAATTCGGGCGCCGCTTCCGCGGTGGCGTGCTGGAAGTCATGCATCAGGACGATACCCTTGCCGCGCTTTTCCAGGCGGCTCATTACCGATTTCACGACCTGATCGGGCTTGCGCATCTTGAAGTCGAACGAGTCGAGGTCGGTCGAGAACATGGCGACATGGCGGTCAGCGAGATACTTCACCAGTTCCGGGGGGTGGCGCAGGGCAGGGAAGCGGAAGAACGGCGCGACCGGTGTGTTGCCGAGCGCGATGCTGAGCGCGGCGATGCCCTTTTCGATTTCGGCAGTGCCTTCTTCGGGCGTCATGCGGGACAGGTCTTTGTGCGACCAGGTGTGCGTGCCGACGGTATGGCCGGCGGCCACGACCTGCTTGATGATCTGCGGGTGATAGCCGGCGTGCTTGCCGATGGTGAAGAACAGCGCCTTGGTGCAGTGCTCGGCCAGCGCCTTGAGCACAGCCGAGGTGTTGCCCGGCCACGGACCGTCGTCGAAGGTCAACACGACTTCCTTGTCGCGCAGGAAGTCATAGGCTTTGAAGTGCTCGAAGCCAAAGCCAGGGCCGGTGGTGGTGTCGATCTCGACCACGCGGGACACGCCGAGCGCGTCCGACTTGTCGCATTTCACCGGCGCTGCGGACTTGGCAGGGGCGGGAGCTTGAGCGCTTTGCGCCCATACGGCGCTCGTCGCCGATATCGAAATTGCGAGAGCCAGAGCCAAAGCGGTACGCATAACGTTCTCCAGGAAAGTGGCTTAAGGTCGAGCCAATACATTGCGACTTTAACCTTTTGAGTCAACGCGGGTCCAAAAATGCACGGATTTATGTGCTGTTTCAGGATAAGATGGTTAACGGCGGCAGCGTCTACCGGCCGCGGTCCGTCCTCGTTGCTTAAGATTGTGATCGGTCTTATTTGATGGGTCGAGGGATCGATATGCCCGCAATTGCATCTAGTTCCATAGGTTCGCGGCCGATGATTCTGGTCGCCCTGCTGCTCGGCGCCGTGTTGGCGGCGACGCTGGTCCTCTGGGCGTACCACGGTACCGCCGTGTTTTTCGAGGTCGTGCGCGCCGGCTGGATCGCGTGCTTCTGACGTTGAGCCGGGCCAACAAGAAACCGACAAGAAAGCCGGCAAGACCATCGCCATGAAGGCCAGGACCTCGCATCTGCTTCTCGTGCTCTCGGCGTTCCTCGCCGGGCTGGTGATCTTTCTCGGCGTGTTTCTGTACGCCACCGGACAACTGGGGGGCGGCGCGCCCGGGCCCTCGGCCATCGGCGGCCCGTTCAACCTGATCGACCACAACGGCAAGCCGATCTCCGACAAGGATCTCAAGGGCCGTCCGTATCTGGTGTTCTTCGGTTTCACGCATTGTCCGGACGTTTGTCCGACGACCTTATTCGACGTGTCGGAACTGATGCGCGCGTTGGGGCCGGACGCCGACCGCACCGCCGCACTGTTCATCACGGTCGATCCCGAACGCGACACCGCGCCGGTGCTCAAGGATTATCTGTCGAGCTTCGATCCGCACGTGCGCGGCGCCACCGGCGAGCCTAAGGCGGTAGAGGCGGCCGAGAAGGCCTACCGGGTCTATGCCAAGAAGGTGCCCGGCGAGAACGGCGACTACAGCATGGACCACACCGCGCTGGTCTATCTGATGGACAAGAAGGGCCGCTTTGTCGCCCCCTTCAGCCTCAAGCGGCGGCCCGCGGACGCGGCCGCCGAGCTGCGGAAGTATTTCTAGCGGCGTTGACGGCGGGTAGGTCGCCGGCCTCCTTATGCCTTCTGAAAAATCGTTCCAGCTCCAGCAGCGACTTTGTCAGATTGGCTGCGAGACGGGAGCTTTTCGCCAGACCATGCTCGGTCTTCTCCCAGGCGTAAGGCGCGGCGATCAGTTGATAGAGTGCGCGCCAGGCGGCAAGCGACAGCAACAGCCAATGCAACGGCGTGAGCACTAAGACCCAAGCATGGGCCAACAGGCCGCGGCGCATCAGTCCCACGCCGCCGATAAGGGCCGAGGCAAAGTAGCCGATCGCCACGCTGGTGGCGTAGAACCAAGCGAGGGCCGTGTTCGTGCCGTCCGGCGTGAACGCGGCATGGTAAATCAGCGCGGCCATGAACAGCGGATGCACCAGCGCCGCAAGGGCGTTGCCGCCGACCACAAGCTGAAACGTGATGAAGCCGGGCAGTCCGAGGTCGTGCCGCAGCCGACGCGGCTGACGCATATGCACCAGCCAGGTTTGCATCCAGCCTTTGAACCAGCGTGTGCGTTGGCGTAACCATGGGCCGAAATGTCCCGGCGCCTCTTCATAGGTCGTGGACTCGATCACTGCCGATCGGTAGCCGAAACGCGCCAGCCGCATGCCGAGGTCGGCATCCTCGGTGACATTGTACGGATCCCAGGCGCCAACTTTGCGCAGCGTCTCGGTATGAAAATGATTGGACGAGCCGCCAAGCGGCAGCGGCAAACACAATGCGGCAAGCCCCGGCAGGAACACGTCGAACTGCCCGGCATATTCGGCGGTAAAAAGGCGGGTGAGCGAACTGTCCGTTGTGTTGTCGATGCACAAGCGGGCTTGCACGCAGGCCAGTTCGTCGCCGCCGGCGCGGAACGCCTGCAGGGCGCGCCGCAATTGGCCGGGCTGCGGCCGGTCTTCCGCATCATAGATGACCGTGAAGGCGCCGCGCGCGAATGGCAGCGCGAAGTTCAGCGCCTTTGGCTTGGTGCGAGGTCCGCCCGCGGCCACCGGGATCACCGTGATGGGAACGCGATTGGTGCGCGCCGCGATGGCAGCGCGCGTTTCGTGATCGTCGGCCTCGACCGCGATGATCACGTCGAGCTTTTCGGCCGGGTAGTCGAGCCGCTCGATCGCGCGCAGCAAGCCGTCGACCGACGTTGCTTCACGATAGAGGGCGGCGATGACGCTGTAGACCGGCAACGCACCGTCGGCGACCTCGAGCGCTTCGCCCGCCGCCGGTACATGGGACAAGACACCGGTCAGCCGCAGCAGCAGCCAAGCCAGGAATATCGCCGCCAGCGTCAGCTCAACCGCAAACAAAGTTGTGCCCGGTGCTATGATGGCAGCGGCAATTATCATGACCGCGACAACCGCAACGCGCCCGGGGCTTGCGCGCCAGCGTGGCGGTGCGGCGGACAGCATCGGCCACGTCTGCCTGATCTGGTCGCAGGCACGAGCGGTCACCGCCTTGCCGGCATACCGTAAGACGAAGCGCGTCAGCCGCTCGGCGCTAGTGAAGCGAAACCGGCGCTTTAGTGACGGGTCGCCTTCGATCATGGCGATGAGCCGGCGTGCCGCGACGCCACGCGGCGCGACCACGGCAAAGGGTGCATCATCGAGCGTGAGCGGTAACAACCCCATGGCGGCGGCTTTGATCAGGCGATCGTCGCCGACCGGGCATGTGCTGCGGGGCATGCCGTCGAGTGACTCGAATACGACACCAAGTTGGCCGGCGAGGGCGCGTAGATATTCATCCTCACTCAACGTGCCGGCGGCGATCAGGACCCGGTCGGCACCGACGCCGAGCCGCGCTGCCCGTTGTTCCGCTGCCGCGGCCACGCCGGCCGGGAGGATCGCGCGGACGCAGTCGATCTCCGGAAAGCCCTCAGAAGCCGTCTGATCGGCGAATTCAACGGCTGACGGGTTGGCCGCCACGTTAGCTCGCCCCCCAAACGCCATGCCCCACCCTGCAGGCTGCCCGTCTGCAAAGGCTACCATAATGCAACCCAAACGCGAATAAAATCGATATGCGGTTGTAGGTCTGCGCTGATCTAGTCCACGCCCCCGCGCGCCGGGCTTGCCGGGTTCGCAGGTAAGCGCGTTGGCCGCGCCCGACAGCCGGTGTTAGAACGTCGCCAAACCGGGAGCCCCGATGTCGGATTTCATGTCACATTACGCCGTACCGGCCGCGGTTATCGCGGTGGCGGTCGTGCTGGTGCTCGGCCTGCTCAATATGATGCGCGGCGGCTCGCCCAACCGCTCGCAGAAGCTGATGCGCATGCGCGTGCTGCTGCAGTTCGTCGCCATCATCGTGATCATGGCGGCGATCTGGATGACGGGGAAGTAATGCGCATGATCCCGAAAAGTGGGAACCGGTTTTCGGATCAGATCATGCGCCAATAAGGCTATTTCATCGGCGCGGCGCGCATGTATTCCACCTTTTCCTTCTTCGCCTTGACGACCTTTTTGGCTGGCTTCTTGGTTTGGGCGGAAAGGTCGGCGACGGTGGCTTGAGCCGAAGCCTTGACGCCGGTGCAAGCGCTGGCCGGCGCGGCGGCGAGCGGAAGCACGAGGATCGCGGCTACGGCAATCACGAAATAGCGCATGACAGTCACCCCATCGTTTGAGACGAAAACCCGGTAGACTACTTTAAGCCGAATTCGGGATTTCCACGAGGTCGTTATGGTCATACTCAACCGCATTTATACCCGCACCGGCGACGACGGCACGACCTCGCTCGGCTCCGGCGCCCGGCGCAAGAAATACGACCTGCGGGTCGAAGCCTACGGCACCGTCGATGAGGCCAACGCCGTGCTCGGCTTGGTGCGGCTGCACACCGCCGGTGACCCGGCGCTCGACGCCGCGCTTGATAAGTCCCTTGGGCGCATCCAGAACGACCTGTTCGACGTCGAGGCCGACTTGTGCCTGGCCGAGAAAGGTCCCGGCGGCGCCCGGCTGACGGTCACGGACGCCCAGGTCGAATGGCTGGAAGCCGAGATCGACCGGTTGAATGCCGACCTCGAGCCGCTGCGGTCTTTCATCCTGCCCGGCGGCAGCCCGGCCTCGGCCTATATGCATCTGGCCCGCACCATCTGCCGGCGCGCCGAGCGCATCATGGTCGCGCTCAAGGATCAGCCCGGCGAAGGGGTGTCCGAGCCGTCGCTCAAATACGTCAACCGGCTGTCGGACTACCTGTTCGTCGCCGGCCGCTACGCCAATAACAAGGGTGCCGCCGACGTGCTGTGGGCGCCCGGGCAAAACCGCTAGCGCATGATTCCGAAAAGCATGTCGTCGATCTGCTCGGGGCCGGTTCCGGTATTCGGACAAGATCATGCGTCAAAGGACATAAGGCCATGCGTCAAAGTAGTTGCGCCGCAGCATAAACGTTGACATGCCAACGGCACGGCCATTAGCTTCCGCCCGCTTTCCTTCGGCCTCTATTTGGCCCTCCGCTAGCCCGCCCTTGGGCGCCATTTGGGATGGATTATGAAAATTCTCGTGCCCGTGAAACGGGTGGTCGATTTCAACGTCAAAATTCGCGTCAAAACTGACGGCTCCGGCGTCGAGCTTGCCAACGTCAAGATGTCGATGAACCCGTTCGACGAGATCGCCGTCGAAGAGGCTATCCGTCTCAAGGAAGCCGGCACGGCGACCGAGATTATCGCGGTGTCGATCGGGCCGGCGCAGGCCTCCGAGACCATCCGCACCGCGCTCGCCATGGGCGCCGACCGCGGCATCCTGGTGAAAGCCGACGGCCCGGTCGAGCCGCTCGCCGTGGCGAAAATTCTCAAGGCCATCGTCGACGCTGAGAAGCCGGGTCTCGTGATCCTGGGCAAACAGGCAATCGACGACGACAGCAATCAGACCGGCCAGATGCTGGCGGCGCTGCTCGGCTGGGCGCAAGGCACTTTCGCCTCCAAACAAACCATCGACGGCGACAGCGTGTCCGTCATCCGCGAAGTCGACGGCGGCTTGCAGACCGTGAAGCTGAAGATGCCGGCCATCATCACCACTGATCTCCGCTTGAACGAGCCGCGCTACGCGAGCCTGCCGAACATCATGAAGGCGAAGAAGAAGCCGATCGAAGAAAAAACGCCGGCGGACTACAGCGTCGACATCGCGCCGCGCCTGCAGGTCGTGAAGACCAGCGAGCCGGCGGGACGTAAATCCGGCGCCAAGGTCGCGTCGGTGGCCGAATTGGTCGGCAAACTTAAAGAGGCGGGAGTACTTTAAATGACAACGCTGCTCCTCGCCGAACACGACAACAAGTCGCTCAAGGACGCGACCAACAAAGCGCTTACCGCCGCCAAGGCGCTGGGTGTGGATGTCCACGTGCTGGTCGCCGGCAAAGATTGCAAAGCGGCCGCCGATGCGGCTGCGAAACTCGACGGCGTCGCCAAGGTGTTGATGGCGGATGCCGCGGCTTACGAACATTCTGTCGCCGAGCCGCTGGCCGCGCTGATCGTTTCGCTCGCCGGCAGCTATGATGCCATCGTCGCTCCCGCGACGACCAACGGCAAAAACATCATGCCGCGCGTCGCCGCATTGCTCGACGTTATGCAGATCTCCGAAATCACCAAAGTGGTGTCACCAGATACCTTCGAACGGCCGATCTATGCCGGCAATGCGATCCAGACCGTGAAATCGACCGACGCCAAGAAGATCATCACGGTGCGCACGTCGACCTTCCAGGCTACAGGCGAGGGCGGCTCGGCAAGCGTCGAGGCCGTCACCGCCGCGGCCGACCCGGGCCTGTCGTCCTTCGTCGGCGAGGAACTGTCGAAGTCCGACCGTCCCGAACTGACGTCGGCCAAGATCATCATCTCCGGCGGCCGCGCCATGCAGAGCCGCGAGAATTTCACCAAGTACATAGAGCCCGTGGCCGACAGACTCGGCGCCGGCATGGGCGCGTCGCGCGCCGCGGTCGACGCCGGCTACGCGCCGAACGATTGGCAAGTCGGGCAGACCGGCAAAGTGGTGGCGCCCGATCTCTACATCGCGGTCGGCATTTCCGGCGCGATCCAGCATCTTGCCGGCATGAAAGATTCAAAGGTGATCGTCGCGATCAACAAGGACGAAGAGGCGCCGATCTTCCAGGTCGCCGACTACGGCCTGGTTGCGGATTTGTACCAGGCGCTGCCCGAACTGGCGGCGGAACTCGACAAAGTCAAGCGTTGAAGGCTCTGCTAATTTGAAGGTCTGCCGGTGGCGTCATGCACCGGTTCGGCGTAAAACTACGTGATTATGACGCGTGATTATGACGATTGGATAAGAAGTCATGGCGGCTAAGATTCAGACGGTCGGGGTGGTCGGCGCCGGTCAGATGGGCAACGGCATCGCGCATGTCTGCGCGCTGGCCGGCTTCGATGTCGTGCTGAACGACGTCTCGGGCGACCGTCTCAAAGACAGTCTCGCCACCATCAACGGCAACATGGCGCGCCAGGTCGGCAAGAAGGCGATCAGCGAAGACGACCGCAAGGGCGCGCTGGCCCGTATCAAGACCGCTGAAAAATACGACGCACTGGGCGACTGCGACATTGTCATCGAGACCGCGGTCGAAAAGGAAGACGTCAAGCGCAAGATTTTTTCCGAGCTTTGCGCGTCGCTCAAGCCGGAAGCCATCGTCGCCACCAACACGTCGTCGATCTCGATCACGCGGCTGGCGTCGTCGACCGACCGGCCGGAACGCTTCATCGGCATTCATTTCATGAATCCGGTGCCGCTGATGGAACTGGTCGAAGTGATCCGCGGCATCGCCACCGACGACGCGACCTTCGAGACCAGCAAGACCTTCGTCCGCACGCTCGGCAAGACCATCGCGGTGTCGGAGGATTTCCCGGCCTTCATCGTCAACCGCATTCTGCTGCCGATGATCAACGAGGCGATCTACACGCTCTATGAAGGCGTCGGCAACGTCGAGGCGATCGACACCGCGATGCGGCTCGGCGCGCACCACCCGATGGGCCCGCTCGAACTCGCCGATTTCATCGGCCTCGATACCTGCCTCTCAGTGATGCAGGTGCTGCACGAGGGCTTGGCCGATTCCAAATACCGGCCGTGTCCGCTGCTGGTGAAATACGTCGAAGCCGGCTGGCTCGGCCGCAAGACGCAGCGCGGCTTTTACGACTATCGCGGCGACAAGCCGGTGCCGACGCGCTGACGCGTTACACCAGCTTCCACAAATTCAACAAAGCCAGCACCGCGATCGACAGCCACGTCGTGGTCTGGCCGATGCCGCGCCCGGCGCCCGGCATTTCGGTGCCCCACATTGCTGCTGTCTGGATCAGACGCCCGGCCACCATCGCGATGCCGATGACGTGCAGCGCGCTGGGCCAGCCGCTGTTGAGTTCATAAAGCGCCATCAGCACGAGTGCGAGCGGCACATATTCGACTGCGTTGCCATGCAAGCGGGTCATGCGCAACATTGTGGGATTGCCGCCGTCGCCGAGCGGCACGCGTAGCTTGACCCGGTGCATGGTGACGTTGATCGCCAGTGCGATCACGATGATGGCCAGAATGCCGGCATAGAGCGCAGTGATGGCGACAGGCATAGACGTCTCCCCAGAGATGGACGCTGCGGATGCGGCGTCCTGGTTCAATCGCTCACAATTAGCGTGGGACCGGCGTGATCCAGCCGACGCCGGCGCCGCCCGGCTCGGTCAGGATGGCGATGCGGCCGACGCCGGGAATGTCGAAAGCCGGGCGCATCAGCTTAGCGCCGGCGGCGGTGGCTTTCTTGACGCGGGCATCGACGTCATCGACTGCGAGATGGGACAGCCAATGTTCCGGCACGCCTTCCCATTGCGGTCCCGCAATCGGGAACAGGCCGCCGACCGGCTGGTCGCCCATCTTGGCAACCCAATAGGTACCGTCCGGCACCGGCATGCTGTTGAAGGTCCAGTCGATGGCGCTGCCGTAGAACTTTTTTGCTTTCTCCACGTCGCGTGTGACGAGTTCGTTCCAGTGGAAGTGTCCGTGGGTGGTCATGGGATGCTCCTATACTGGTTAGGCGAGATATTTTTTGAGTTTTTCCATTGTGCTGGTCCAGCCGGCGTTGTGGCGGTCGCGTGCGTCGGCATCGAAGAACTGTTCGTGCAGCAGCGTCATGAGGGTGCCGCCGTTATCGTCCTTGAACGTGAGGGTCACCAGCGACTCCCGATCCGGCGTCGACTTCCACGCCCAGGTGAAAACCAGTTTTTCGTTCGGCACGACCTCGCGGTATACGCCGCTAACATTGTACTCGTCGTTCGGCACGATCATCTGGATCGTGTAGCGCCCGCCGACACGCGGATCGCTTTCGGTGTGCTTGGCGAAGACCTGGCCAGGTCCCATCCAGCGTTTCATTTTTTCCGGGTCGGTCCAGGCGGCGTAGACTTTTTCGGGCGCGGCGTTGAAGCGCCGCTTGATGGTGAGGCTTGGTTTAACGGCGGTTGCGGTGGACATCACGCTTGCTCCACGAATGCAGCGAGTTTTTCGAGCGCGCCGCTCCAGCCGCCCTGGTGGCTGTCGCGCATCGCGTCGTCGGGGAATTGCTCATGCGTCAGCGTGAACAATGTGCCGTCGCCGTCGCGCTTGAAGGTCACGGTGACAAGGGTCGTTTGCTCCGGCGTCAGGGTGCCGCCCCAGGTGTAGACCAGCTTCTCGTTGGCGATCACTTCGTGAAACACACCGCTGGTGTCGAATTCCTCGCCGCTCGGGGCTTGCATGACGATGCGGTAGCGCCCGCCGACACGCGGATCGCTTTCGGTGTGCTTGGCGAAGACCTGGCCAGGTCCCATCCAGCGTTTCATTTTTTCCGGGTCGGTCCAGGCGCTGAAGACTTTTTCCGGCGACGCGTTGAAGCGGCGCTTGATGGTGAGGCTTGGTTTGACGGCGGTTGCGGTGGACATGATTCTTCCTCCAAAAATGCGGCGAGTTGATCGAGACGGTCGGTCCAGAAGCGCTGGTAGCGATTGAGCCATTCGTTGGCCCGTTCCATCGGCTCGGCGCGCAGGCGGCAGGAGACCGTGCGGCCGGTCTTGTTGCGGATCACGAGGCCGGCGTCCGACAGCACGTCGAGGTGCTTCATCACCGCCGGCAGCGACATCGTGAACGGCTTGGCGAGTTCGCTGATCGATATGGCGTCGGTTTCGCTCAGGCGCGCCAGCAAAGCGCGCCGGGTGGGGTCGGCAAGCGCCGCGAAGGTGCGGTCGAGATCGGGTCGCTGATAGTAAACCATATGGTTAAGTATAGGGGCAGCGACCTTCCTGTCAAGACGCGGCCGTCGTCGTTTATGTTTCGTTGAGAAACCCGGCTTAAGTTGACGGGATGTCAGGATCAGGCGTTGCTCAGGCGATGGTCGGCGCACAAGCGGCCGACACCAAAATGTCGCTCGCGGCCATCATGTTGAAGATGAACGCGTCCGCCGCTGGCGCCATTGCCGACGTGCTCGAAAAGGCTTCCCAAAACCTGGATAGCCTTGCCAACGCCGGCCCGGGCGTCGGGCAGAACGTCAATATCAGCGCTTAAGCGCCGCTTCGATCAGCTTGATGGCGTCGTCGCTCGCCCATTCGGCGGGGCCGGCGATGGTGCCGATCTCGCAGCCGTTCGGGTCGATCAGCAGCGTCGTCGGCATGCCGAAGGCGCGGCCGACAGCCTTCAGGTCCTGAAAGGTCTTGGCGGCCGGGTCGGCGTAATACGCCAGCTTTGAGATGCCGACTTCCTTGAGCCAGGCCTTCGGCTTTTCCAGATCGCGCGTGTCGATATTGACGGTCACCACCTCGAAGCTGGGTCCCCCGAGACGCTGTTGGAGGGCGTCCAAAGACGGCATTTCCTTACGGCAGGGCACGCACCAGGTGGCCCACAGGTTCAAGAGCACCGTGCGGCCGCGCCAGTCGGCCAAAGTCAGCGGCTTGCCGCTGGCGTCCTGGAAAGCGAGGTCCGGCACCTTCAGCGGGCTCTTGGCGATATTGACGGCGGCGACCTCGCCGCGCGCCAGCGGGGCCACTTTCTGGGCCAAATCGACCGCGGCCTTGCAGGTCGCAGCCTTGGCCCCGTCGCCCCCGACATTGCGAGTCAGGGTCGCAATCCCGTATACCCCGGCGAGCCCGACGGCGACGCCGGCCACGCCACCCAGCAGCACCATGACGGCCCGTTTCTTGGCCTGTTGTCTGGCACGTGTCTTGGCGGCGCTCTCGGCAGGACGTTCGGTCATGAGCGGCGAAACCTCGGTAGCGATGTCAAGAGCGACACCATGAGCAACAAAATGTGGGGCGGACGGTTTGCGTCAGGCCCCGGCGCCATCATGGAGGAGATCAACGTCTCCATTGATTTCGACCGGCATCTGTACCGCCAGGATATCGCCGCGTCCAAGGCGCATGCCGACATGCTGGCCAAGCAAGGCATCATTACGGCCGACGATGCGAAAAAGATCGCTCACGGTCTAGACACGATCCTGTCAGAGATCGCCGACGGCAAGTTTACGTTCAAGCGGGCGCTGGAAGACATCCACATGAACGTGGAGGGCCGGTTGTCCGAATTGATCGGCGAGCCGTCCGGCCGGCTGCACACCGCGCGCTCGCGCAACGATCAGGTGGCGACCGATTTCCGGCTGTGGATGCGCGACACCATCGACGCGATCGATGTGGCGCTTAGCGGCTTCCAGCGCACGCTGGCGGAAAAGGCGCTGGAGCATGCCGGCACCGTGATGCCGGGCATGACGCATTTGCAAACCGCGCAGCCGGTGACCTTCGGGCACCACATGCTGGCTTACGTCGAAATGGCGGCGCGCGATCGCGGCCGCTTCGCCGACGCGCGCAAGCGGCTCAATGAATCGCCGCTCGGCTCCGGCGCGCTGGCCGGCACGTCGTTCGATCTCGATCGCGACATGACGGCAAAGGCGCTCGGCTTCGATAGGCCCTCGGCGAATTCGCTCGACGCCGTGTCCGACCGCGACTTCGCGCTGGAGACTTTGGCCGCGGCGTCGATCGCCTCGGTGCATCTGTCGCGGCTTGCCGAGGAAATCGTGATCTGGACCTCGCCGCTCACCGGCCTCGTCAAGCTGTCGGACAAGTTCACCACCGGCTCCTCGATCATGCCGCAGAAGCGCAATCCCGACGCTGCCGAACTGGTGCGCGCCAAGACCGGCCGCATCATCGGCGCGCTGAGCGCGCTGCTGATCGTGATGAAGGGTCTGCCGCTCGCCTACGCCAAGGACATGCAGGAAGACAAAGAGGGCGCGATGGACGCGCTGTCCGCGCTCTCGCTGTCGATCGCGGCAATGGCCGGCATGATCGCCGATCTGGTGCCCGACGCCGCGCGCATGAAGAAAGCGGCTGGCGAAGGCTACGCCACCGCGACTGACCTGGCCGACTGGCTGGTGCGCACGCTGAACATTCCGTTCCGCGAGGCGCATCACATCACCGGCCGCATCGTGTCCAAGGCGTCGGACGGCGGCGTGCCGCTGCACCGGCTGTCACTCGCCGACATGCAGACAATCGAGCCGCGAATCACGGACGCCGTGTTCGGCGTGCTTTCGGTCGGCAATTCGGTGAAGAGCCGCACCAGCTACGGCGGCACCGCGCCGGCGAATGTCCGCTCGCAGGCCAAGAAATGGCTCAAGAAACTGGAAAAAGAGAAGTCCTGACGTGAAAGAGCCGAAAATGGGCAGGCTCAAGGGCGGCGCCAATACCGACGCCGAGGCCGAAAAGCTCACCCTTTCGCAGTTGGAGTTGCTCGTTTCCGGCGCCGAGTGGCGTTTCGACCATGGAAGCAATTCGAATGATCGCAAGCTTGCCTTCAAGCGCCTGACGTGGCTTGAAGCCCAACGCGAGCGGCTTCACGGCATTCCGGCTCCACATCGCCGCCTTGCCGGGCGCCAACCGCCGGAACCGCCTGAGTCGTGACCCGATTTCGCTTTTGTTTCTGAGCCCCGAACAAATGCGTCCTCACAATCGGCGAATCGGCCATCGGCGCAACTCGCGCCATTTCGCTGCCGTTGCTATGACTCGCACCCGAGGGATCGTAGATCGGGAGATGGCGATGAACTCAAGATTTTGGCTGACTTGGCGGTTACTTGTGTGTTCGGCGGCTATGCCTTTGGCTTTCTTGCAGGTCGATTTGGCTTTGGCTCAGAGTGTCAAAGAGCCTGCTCGCTTTAAAATATTTGCAAGCGGCGGTGTTTACCCAATCATCAATGGTTCAACCGATTTACCTGACGGCACTCGATTGCTGATTATTTTGAAAAAGCCCTGGTTGCCAGATGGGCAACAGCGATTGGCTCGGGGTTTGCCCGCCTGCGGCGACGATTGTTTTCCAGCAGATGGCGCTGGCCAAAGAGGAGGAATAGTCGCGATAATCAAAGGCGGCAGTTTTGTTGCTGGCCCGTTTTCGTTCAACGGCAAACCATTCAGACGAGAAAATTATCCGCTAGAGATTTTTGTTATGATCGATGTGAATAAGGCAACGAATGACGAAATTCGCAGTGCCGGAACTCCTATTTATGTGACCAAACTTCAAGTGACATCTGATTGATAGGGTTTAATATCGTGGTGCCTGCTTTCGTTTCTAGGGCTTCGTGGATTGAGACGGCATTTCATTCGGCACGTGAAAACGAAGGGAATACAAAATGAGCGATATCGCAATTGCTGCAAATCCGAAAAATTTTGCCCCCAACCGCACAATAATGCTGGTGATCTTGATATTTTTTTGGCGTTCTCTCATTCGTCGCACAGCCATCCTTGGTTTCTGAATCTCCGAACAGGTGTGGCTTATTTACGATCGGCGAATCGGCCATCGGCGGCTGCCATGCGATACCCCCGCAACCGGAAAACGCGCATTAGGGTTTGCTCCGGCTTCGCCGCTGCAAGCCGTCGCTGTCAGAGGGTCATCTCAGAGCGGTAGCGATTCCATCCTACTTGCTTTTAATATCGATTCTGATATAATCACTCACAATGAAACCCGTCGTCTTTCTCGGGGATTCACTCGATCAATTGCGATCCTTTCCCGAAAAGGCGAGGCGCAATTCCGGATATCAATTGGATCGTGTGCAGCGCGGTCTCGACCCGGACGATTGGAAGCCTATGGCCACGGTTGGTCCCGGAGTCCGAGAAATTCGAGTGAAGGATTCAAGCGGGGCGTACCGCGTTGTGTATGTCGCGAACTTGGCTGACGCTATCTATGTGTTACATGCCTTTCAAAAGAAGACGCAGCGCACGTCGGCGCGCGATTTGCTGCTGGCCCAGTCGCGATTTCGAGAACTGAAACATGGAGGGTCGCGATGAAGAAACGGCGTTTCGCAAGTGTCTGGGATGCGATCGAGCCTTCGCAAGGCGAAGCCACCAATATGAAGGCCCGATCAGAAATGATGGTTGCGATCCGCGCGACTGTGACGGGGTGGGGGCTCACTCAGGCCGCTGCCGCCAAGCGGCTCGGCCTTACCCAGCCGCGGATGAACGACCTCTTGCGTGGCCGTATCGACAAGTTCAGTCTCGACGCGCTGATGAATCTCGCTACTCGCGCCGGCCTTGCGGTTCGGGTTGAGGTTGTCCGGCCCGCAGCGTAAGCCCGCACATTGAAACTGACCGCGGCGGACCGTAGAGTGCCGCCATCCTTGGAGAGCCTTCTTGAACCGTTTTTGCGACCGCCCGTTTCTTCGCTTGGCCCTGATCGGCGTCGCCGTCGCGTCGCTGACGCTCGCCGGTTGCGGCCGTAAGGGCCCGCTCAATCCGCCGCCCGGCGCCTCATTGGCGAGCGAACCGCAGCCCGATGCCGCGCCGTCCGGTGCGTCCGATCCGCTGGTGGCGCCGATCGGCCAGCCACGGGACAACACCGCCAGCCAGCCGCGGGCGACAGCCGGCCCGAACAAACGCATCTTCCTCGATAATCTTCTCAACTGAGCGCGCCATGCACCACTTTGCTTATCGCAACGGCGTGCTGCACGCTGAGGCGGTCAGTCTCGATGCGCTCGCGGACGGCGTCGGCACGCCGTTCTATTGCTACTCGACGGCGACGCTGGAACGGCATTACCGGGTGTTCGCGGATGCCTTCGCCGATGTGAACGCGCTGGTCTGCTACGCCATGAAGGCGAATTCCAACCAAGCCGTGATCAAGACGCTCGCCAGGCTTGGCGCCGGCGCCGACGTCGTGTCGGGCGGCGAGTTGAAGCGCGCGCGAGCCGCCGGCATTCCCGCCGACAAGATCATGTTCTCCGGACTGGGCAAGACCGCGGCCGAACTTAGTGCAGCGATCGACGAGGGCATTCTCTGCATCAACGTCGAGTCGGAGCCCGAACTCGAATTACTGTCATCGGTTGCGACAGCGAAGGGCCGGGTGGCGCACATCTCGGTGCGCGTCAATCCCGACATCGACGCCAAGACCCATCACAAGATCGCCACCGGCCGCGCCGAGAACAAGTTCGGCATTCCGATCAGCCGCGCGCGCGAAGTTTATGTCAACGCCGCCAAGTTGCCGGGGCTGAAGGTTTCCGGTGTCGACATGCATATCGGCAGCCAGATCACTGACCTCGACCCGTTCGGCAATGCCTTCACGCTGCTGGCCGAGTTCGTGCGCACGCTGCGCGGCGACGGTCACGCCATCTCGCATGTCGATCTCGGCGGCGGCCTCGGCATTCCCTATCGCGACGACAACGAACCGCCGCCGCATCCCGATGCCTACGCCGACGTTGTCAAGCGCGCCACGCGCGATCTCGATTGCCGGCTGATCTTCGAACCCGGCCGGCTGATCGTCGGCAATGCCGGTATTCTGGTGACGCGCGTCTTGTTCGTGAAGCACGGCGAGGCCAAGAACTTCGTCGTGGTCGATGCCGCGATGAACGATCTGATCCGGCCGACTTTGTACGAGGCCTATCACGAGGTCTGGCCGGTCGCGGAAGCGCCTGCGTCCGGACGCCGCATCCGCGCCGACGTGGTCGGGCCGGTGTGCGAAAGCGGCGACTTCCTGGCGCTGGATCGCGAGATGCCGGAGCCCGCGCCGGGCGCGCTGCTGGCGATTATGACGGCGGGCGCCTATGGCGCGGTCCAGGCCGGAACCTACAATACCCGCGCGCTGGTGCCGGAAGTGCTGGTCAAAGGCCCGGAATGGGCCGTTGTCCGTCCGCGCCTCGAAGTTGACCAATTGATTGCCTTGGATCGCATGCCTGATTGGCTTTGAACGCCTGAACCTCTGCATGGCCTGGGAATTGCCTGCATGTTAGCCTTGGCGACAGATTCTCACTGGTCCGGAGCGGCTCTTGGACGGCTTGGACGAACAGCCTGACGGCCGGGTGCAGACGACGCGGCTTTTGCTTGCGCGAGCGCTCAAGCGTGCGCGCGGCAGTCTGCTGTGGGAGCGGCTGTGGCCGGTGCTGGCCACCTTGGCCACGGTGGCCGGTCTGTTCCTCGCGCTCTCCTGGGCCGGTCTTTGGATCGCGTTGCCGCCGCTCGCGCGCGCCGCCGGACTTATTCTCTTCGGCATACTGGCCTTAGCCGCGGCGGTGCCGCTGCTGATGTTGCGCGTTCCGAGCGATATCGACGGCTTGCGCCGGCTTGACCGTACCAGCGGCCAGGCCCACCGGCCGGCGACCGCTATCGGCGACGAGATCGCCGCCAATAGCCATGACCCAGTCGCGCAGGCACTGTGGCGCGCCCACGTCGAACGCGCGCTGTTGTCGGCGAGCAAACTCAAGGCCGGATGGCCGTCGCCGCGGTTGTCGCTGCGCGATCCGATGGCGTTGCGCGCGCTCACACTGATTTTGGTGGTGGCGAGTTTCTTTGCCGCCGGCGGCGAACGTGTAAAGCGCGTCACCGCGGCTTTCGATTGGACCGGGGTGGTCGCGCCGGCGAATTTCCGCATCGACGCGTGGGTCACACCGCCGGTTTATACCGGGCGGCCGCCGGTGATGTTGCCGGGCCTGCGTCCGGGTGAAACCGCGCAAGTCTCTGCGCCGGTGACAGTGCCGGCCGGCAGCCAGATCGTGATCCGTGCCACCGGCAAAGTGAATTTCGAGATCGTGCGCAAGGGCGGCATCGAAGACGCGCCCGCTGATGTGCGCGCGTCGGTGCCGGCGGGCACCGATGAGCGCCGCATGGTGATCAAGGGCGACGGCTCGGCGTCGGTCCAGGGCGTGCTCGGCAAAGATCTCACCTGGAATTTCGTCGCCGTCCCCGACCGCGCCCCGACCATCGAACTGGTCAAGGATCCGGAGCGGCAGACGCGCGGCGGGCTGCGGCTCGATTACAAAATGGACGACGACTATGGCGTCGTCGAAGCGCAGGCTAAGTTCGAGGTCAAGGATCAGGCCCTGACGGATAAAACGCGCCGTCCGCTGTTTACGGCGCCCGATTTCGCCTTGACCTTGCCGCAGGCACGCACCCGCAGCGGCGCCGCGCAAACCACCCGCGATCTCACCGAGCACGCCTGGGCCGGCGCCGAGGTCGTCATGACGCTGGTGGCGCGCGACGAGGGCGGCAATGAAGGCCGCAGCGAGCCGCGCGACGTCACGTTGCCGCAGCGCATCTTCGTCAAGCCGCTGGCGCGCGCGCTGATCGAGCAGCGCCGCCTTCTGGCGCTCGATGCGCAAGCGCGGCCCTTGGTGCTGACCGCGCTTGATGCGCTCTCGATCGCGCCGGAACGCTTCACGCCGGAAACCGGAATCTATCTCGGGCTGCGCTCGATCTACCACAATCTTACCAACGCCAAGAACGACGACGCGCTGCGCGAAGTCGTGGCGCGCATGTGGGAGATGGCGCTGCAGATCGAGGACGGCAATGTCAGCCAGGCCGAACAGGCCTTGCGGCAGGCGCAGGATGCGCTGCGCCAGGCGCTCGAACGCGGCGCCACCGACGAAGAACTCAAGAAGCTGATGGATAACCTGCGCGCCGCCATGGACAAGTTCCTGCAGGCGCTGGCCGAGGAGATGCGCAAGAACCCGCAGCAACTCGCGCGGCCGCTCGACAAGA
Source organism: Hyphomicrobiales bacterium (assembly GCA_031389925.1). Lineage (GTDB taxonomy): Bacteria > Pseudomonadota > Alphaproteobacteria > Rhizobiales > Xanthobacteraceae > Pseudolabrys. The sequence continues at coordinate 23,761 of JANMSZ010000172.1, forward strand.
ATACCCGCATGCTCAGCCAGCAGGACCTCAAGAGCATGATGGACCGCATGGAGCAGATGGCGCGTTCCGGCAACAAAGACGCCGCGCGCCAGTTGCTCGATCAGATGCAGCAGATGCTGGAAAATCTACAGATGGCGCGGCCCGGCGCGCAAGGCGAGGACGGCGACGACGACATGATGTCGGCGCTCGACGAACTCGGCGACATGATCCGCAAGCAGCAGCAATTGCGCGACAAGACCTTCAAGCAAGGTCAGGACCAGCGGCGCGACAGCCAACGCGGTCAGCGGGGGCAACGCGGCCAGCAGGGTCAGCAGCAGATGGGCGATCTGAAGCAGGATCAGCAGGCCTTGAAGGACCGGCTCAACAAGCTGCTCGAGCAGTTGCGCCAGCGCGGCATGGGTCAAGGCGAAAAAGGCCAAGGTGAAAAGGGCGAGATGGGCGAACTCGGCAGCGCCGGCGACGCCATGGGCGAAGCTGAAGGCGCGCTTGGCGATGGCGATGCCGATGGAGCGGTCGACAGCCAGGGCCGCGCGCTCGAGGCCATGCGCAAGGGCGCGCAGGGCATGGCGCAGGCGATGCAGCAAGGTCAGGGGCCTGGCCAGGGCCCGGGGCCCGGCCAGCCGGGCCGCAACGGCCGTCAGCGCGCCGACCAGAACACCGATCCGCTCGGCCGGCCGATGCGCGGCCGCGATTACGGTGACGACGTCACGGTGAAAGTGCCGGGCGAGATCGACGCACAACGCGCGCGGCGCATTCTCGAAGAACTGCGCAAGCGCTTCGGCGAAAGCATGCGTCCGCAGCTCGAGCTCGATTACATCGAGCGGTTGCTGAAAGACTTCTAGACGTTAGAGAGTGGCTTGCGGCCGCGCCTATTTGGCGCCGGCGGCGGCGTCCTGTGCCGTAAAGAACCGCACCATCACGTCGATGGCGTCGGCCGGCGGCGAGACGAGGCGGCTGGTGAACGGCAGGCTTTCGTCGGGGCCGAGCACGGTGCGGGCCGGCAGCGCGGTCCAACTGTAGACTTCCTGTCCGGCGGCGTTGCGGGCGGCGAATCGAAGACGCGGCACTTCGGCGGCTTTGCCGGTGGTGCCGACGATGGTGCCTTCGACCACTAGCGCAGTGACGCCGTCGGCGGTCTCGCGGGTAATGCGGACGTTGTCGAATTTCAGATTGCGCAGATTGACCGGCAGGCCGATGGCGGCAAACAGCGACGCGGTCTGCGGCAGATACCGGACCACTTCGCTGCGCGCGCCGACCAGCGCGACGTTGAACGCGAACAGCACGAGGGCAATCGCGGTCCAGCGCGACGAACGCTTCTTGGTCTGGCGCTTCGCCTTCAGCCGCTGACGGCGCGCGGCAAAGCTATCCATGTCCTCGGCGTCGAGCGCGGCGCTGTCGGCGCCCGGCAAGGGCGCGTGCTCCATCCGCGGCACCAGCGACGGCGCATCGGTGATCGCGAACGGGGCTTCGGCCGGGCCGAGATCGTTGTTGTGGCTTGTTGGACCGAGCGGACCGGACGCGGCTTCGGGCAACGGTGCAGGCCTGGCAGCAGGGAAGGGCGGTGGCTCGCCGCCAAAATCGTCGGCCGCTGCCGTCGCGTCGTTGGGTCGGGCCGGGGGATTGTTGAGCCGGTTGCCGCCGGTGTCATGGCCGCCGGCCTGCGCCTCGGCCTCCGCGATCACGCCGTCGACAAAGGCCGTGACGTCGTTGGCCGGCTTCGCGGCGGCGGCGAACCAGGTGGTTTTGCAGCGCGCGCAACGCACGGTGCGGCCGGCCGACCCCACCGACGTCGGTTCGATCAGATATGAGGTCGCGCAGTTCGGGCAGACGATCAACATGGGCACTAACGGCTTTCCGGAGCCGGAAACCTACCAGCCGACCGTTAATGGACCGGAAACCATGGTTGGCCGAAGGATAGGCTGGCGAAACCGCGGTATTCCGGCGCTGGCCTATGGCGGCGGCGCTATATTGCTGTAAAAACGCTGTTTCTTGTTGTTTTCTTGGCCTCTGCGAACCGCCGCGCAGCGATGGCGAACGGTTTAGGTCCAGGGAAGCCTCACGGGCCTTGCGGGGAGACGGGCGTGGTCCGATTCGAGAATGTAGGTCTGCGGTACGGGATTGGGCCGGAGGTTCTGCGCGACCTCACGTTCCGGATCGAGCCGCATTCCTTCCAGTTCCTGACCGGCCCGTCCGGCG
>JANMSZ010000175.1:0-7455 GCA_031389925.1 Hyphomicrobiales bacterium
TTTCCGTTCGCGGTGGTCGGCACGTTGTGGGAGATCGTCGCCTGGTCCGGCATCTTTCCGCACCGGCTGTTTCCGCCGCTCGAAGAAGTGACGCTGTCGTTCTTCAATCTCACCGTTTCCGGCGTACTGCCGCATCACGCCATTCAGACCATCCTTCGCCTGCTCAGCGGCTTCGCGCTGGCCGCGATCTTCGGCACGCTGATCGGCGTGCTGATGGGGCGCTCGCGCCGCGCCGAGGATATCTTTCTGCCGCTGGTGAGCATCCTGGCGCCGATCCCGGGCCTGGCTTATGCGCCGCTGTTCCTGCTGTGGTTCGGGCTCGGCAATTTTCCGGCGATTCTACTGGTCGGCTTTGTGTCGATGTTCCCGATCATCTTCAACAGTTGGACCGGCGTGAAAGCCGTCAAGGAAATCTGGGTGCGCTCGGCGCAATCGATGGGCGCCGACGACAAGCGGCTGTTCCGGCACGTCATCCTCCCCGGCGCCCTGCCCTACATCCTCACCGGCATGCGGCTCGGACTGGCGCAGGCCTGGCGCGTGCTGGTCGCGGTCGAGATGCTCGCCGCCGTGCCATGGGGCCTCGGCTGGTTGATCTTCGGCGCGCGCGAATTGCTCAACACCGACGCCATGCTCGCCGGCATCGCGCTGATCGCGGTGATCGGCCTGCTGCTGGAGAAGCTCGTGTTCGAAAAGATCGAGCGCTACACCGTGGTGCGCTGGGGGATGATCACCGCATGACCATGGCCGCCCAAGCCCCGACGAATTCCGGCGCCGGCAACGCCGACGTGGCGAACGAGAAGCGCGCCGCCAGCTGGCGCGCCTTCCGCCGCGCCGCGATCACGATCCTGCTCGCCGCCGCGGCCTACGAATTGATCGTCCGCCTCGGCACATTTCCGCGCGCGCTGCTGCCGACCATCCCGATGATCGTGCGGACGCTGATCGAGATGCTGCTCGACGGCAGCATGCTGATGCACGCGGCCTATACGCTGTACCGCGTGCTGTTCGGCTTCTGCCTCGCCATGGTCGTCGGCATTCCGCTCGGCATCCTGATGGCGCGCTTCCAGCGGGTGGAGCACTTCTTCCTGCCGCTGGTCAGCGCGCTGATGCCGATCCCGTCTTTCGCGCTGGTGCCTCTGTTCATGCTGTGGTTCGGCATCGGCAACATCACGACGGTCATCATCGTGTTCTATGCCGCGACCTTCCCGATGGTGTTCAACACCTGGTCCGGCGTGCGCTCGGTCAATCCGCTGTGGCTGCGCGCGGCCGGCGCCATGGGCGCCGACGAGAACAAGCTGTTCTGGAAGGTGATCATTCCCGGCGCCTCGCCCTTTATTATCACCGGAATGCGGCAGTCGTTCCTGCGCGCCTGGATCGCCGTGGTCGGTGCCGAGATGATCGCGGCCTCGAACTGGGGGCTGGGCTGGGTGATCTTCGACGCCAAGGAATTCCTCAACGCCGACGTCATGCTGGCCTCGCTGGCAGTCATCGGCTTCATCGGCTTTGCCTTCGAGCGCCTGGTGTTCGGCTCGCTCGAACGCGGCACCGTGATGCGCTGGGGCATGATGCGATCGGCCAAAGGCTAGCGCGCAAGAAAAGCAAGTTGGAGACGAATGGGATGGCTCTGATTGAAGTCGACGACGTATCGCTGGCCTATGACACGCCGGCCGGCCGCGTGCAGGGCGTGCTGGGCGCAAGCTTCAATCTCGACGAATCCGAATTCCTCTGCCTGGTCGGCCCCAGCGGCTGCGGCAAGTCGACACTGCTCAACATCATCGCCGGTTTCCTGAAGCCGACCGGCGGCGAAATCCGCATCGGCGGCAAGAAAGTCAGCGGCCATGGCATGGACCGCGGCGTGGTGTTCCAGGATTTCGCGCAGCTTTTTCCTTGGCGCACCGCGCTGGGCAACGTCGCCTTCGGCCTGGAAATGAAAGGCATGGGCAAGGAAGAACGCGAGGAGATCGCGCACCAGCAGTTGAAACTGGTGAAGCTCGAAAAATTCGCCAATGCCTATCCGCATCATCTGTCCGGCGGCATGCAGCAGCGCGTCGCGATCGCCCGCGCGCTCGCCTACAATCCGGCGGTGCTGCTGATGGACGAACCGTTCGCCGCGCTCGACGCGATGACGCGCGACGACATGCAACGGCTGCTCGCCGATGTGTGGAAGACCACGCGCAAGACCATCATCTATGTCACGCACAACGTCGCCGAGGCGGTCTATCTCGCCGACCGCGTGATCGTGATGACGCCGCATCCCGGCACGGTGAAAGCCGAAATTCCGATCACGCTGTCGCGGCCGCGCGATCCGCTCAGCATCGAATTCCTCGATCACCAGAAGCAGCTTCTCGGCTATCTCGGCCAGGCGGCCAGCAAGGCCGCCTGATTACAACAGCAAGGCGCCCAACGCGCACCAACCCCTAGGGAGGACAGGCCATGACTATCGAGCGAACGGGAATGAACCGCCGTCAATATCTGGCCGCGACCGGAGCCAGCGTTGTGGCGGCCGGCATCGGCGGCATCGTTCCGGCATCGGCCGCCATGGCCACCGTCCGGCAAGGCTACCAGAGCAACATGTGGGGCATGCCGACCTACTACTTGCTCAAGTCCGGCTATCTGGAAAAGCGCGGCATCAAGTTCGAGGAATTCTCGGTGCCGTCGGGCAACCTCACCATGCAGCAGATGGTGGCGCGCCAGGTCGACATGGGCACCTATGCCGGCCCGTCCTTCATCCTCGGCAATGACAAAGGCGGCCTGGTCGGCATCGCGGTGATCCAGAACGTCGGCAAGACGGCGCGCGTGATGGCGCGCAAGGAGCTCGGCATCACCAAGATCGAGCAGCTGCGCGGCAAAAAGGTCGCCAACCAGACCGGCTCGTCGACCGGCAACATCTTCACCGACCAGATCGCGGCCGGCGCCGGCCTGAAGAAAGGCGACTTCGAGGAAATCCGCATGAACACCAACGACATGGTGGCGGCCCTCGCGGCCAAGACCGTGGACGCCATGGTCACGGTTGAGCCCTACAACGCGATCGCGGAAGACGACGGCCTGGCGGTGACGCTGGTCGACTTCTTCAGCTTCGACAAGCTGCCGGTATTCATGGCGGCGACGCCGGATTTCGTCGAGAAGAACCCGGATACGGTCGTCGCCTATCTGCGCGCCTGGCTCGACGTCGCCAAAGACTTCAAGACCAATCCCGACAAGGTCTCGGACGTGATCTATTCCTACTTCACCGGCAAGGGCTACACGATGTCCAAGGCCACGTTCAAAAAGGCCCTGTCGCGGGTGGAAGTCGATCCCGGCTTCCCGTCCGATCTGCAGCCCTATCTCGAAGGCCACGCCAAGGTCCTGCTCGACACCAAGAAGATCAAGGCGGTCCCGGACTGGAAGACGGCCTTGCGGCGCGAATTCATGGACAAGGCGCGCGCGCAGGCTTAATCAGCTACCCGTTGCCGGCGCGCCCGCCCAAAGGCGCCGCCGGGAACGGCCGACGACAGACAAGGCCGGCGGTTCGACGCCGGCCTTTGGTCTTGCCACTTCACGTTGCCTGCCTGGCCTTCACCTACGCCGATTGGAATGGAGAGTTCGATGTCTTCGCTGAACAGTAACGCCGCAGAGCCGGTGTCGTGGAATTTCAAGCTGCTGTCGCAGAACAATCTCGGCGGCTTCGGCGGCATGGGCGAAGGCATGGCGGTGCAGATCGCCAAGGACGGCCGCCGCATCATGTGGCTGGCGCATGAGAGCGCGCCGAAGAATTTCACCGGCGTCGACGTGTCCGATCCGCGCAACCCGAAAGTCGTGGTGCAGACCGACCTGCCGCACGCCACCGTGCGCTCGAACTCGCTGGAATTGTCCGGCGATATCCTGGCGGTCGCCTATCAGACCCAGAAGAAGGGCCAGCAGCCGGCCGGCTTCGAACTGTTCGACGTCTCGGTACCGGAAAAGCCGAAGTCGATTTCGTTCTTCGATTGCTCCGGCGCGACCTCGCGTGGCGTGCATCAGCTCTGGTTCTGCGACGGCGAATACGTCCACATGGCCGCCGGCAGCCCCGATTTCGAGGCCAGCAATCCCAACGACGACCAGTTCTATCGCTGCATCGACGTGCGCGATCCGTCGAAGCCGAAGGAAGTCGGCCGCTGGTGGCTCTCCGGCACGCGCAAGGGCGACAACGTCGCGCCGCCGCCGCGCCACACGCTCGACAAGGGCTATCGCGCGCACAACTGCAACGTCTATCCGCAGCGGCCCGACCGCATGTATCTCTGCTACCTCGACGGCGGCATGTACATCATGGACATCGCCGACAAGTCGCAGCCCAAGGTGATCTCGCACTGGACCAATTCGCCGCCTTACACCGGCTTCACCCACACCGCGGTGCCGCTGTTTGACCGCGGCTTGATCCTCGTCACCGAAGAGTCGACCGAGAACAACGCCAAGGACTGGCCGAAGCTGATCTGGATGCTGGACGCGCGCGACGAAACGCATCCGGTGTCGTTCGCGACGCTGCCGATGCCGCCGGTCGACGCCTACAAGAACCGCGGCGGCCGCTTCGGCTCGCACAACATCCACGAGAACGTGCCGGTACCGACGTCCTTCCAGTCGGACCAACTGGTGTTCGGCACCTTCTTCAACGGCGGCATGCGCGCCTTCGACATTTCCAACGCCTACCAGCCGAAGGAAGTCGCGGCCTTCGTGCCGCCGGCGCCGAACGGCTCCAAGCTCGGCGCCATCCAGCTCAACGACGTCTATGTCGACGAGCGGCAGGTGGTTTATACGGTCGATCGCTTCTCCGGCGGGCTGTACATCCTGGAGATGGATTTCTAACGAACAAGTTCCCGTCAATGCATCACCGGGCCGCGCCGAAAGGCGGGCCCGGTGATTTCGTTTTGGTGTAGTATCACGGCATGAACGAGGTCTTCCCCACCCCGGCTGCCGGCATGTTCGGACGCAGGCTGCGCCGCGAGCGCGGGCCGCGCGTGCCGGTGATCGTGATCACCGGTTTCCTCGGCGCCGGCAAGACGACGCTGCTGAAACGGTTTCTCGGCACGCCGGAAGGCGCCGGCACCGCGGTCGTCATCAACGAATTCGGCGCCGCCGGCATCGACGACGCATTGATCCGCGCCAGCGCCGACGAGACGGTGCTGCTTGGCAATGGCTGCCTATGCTGCATCGCGCGCAGCGATCTGCAGCAGACGCTGCGCCGCATGCTGATGGAGCGCGACCGCGGCGAGATCCCCGACTTCCGCCGCGTCGTCATCGAGACCAGCGGCTTGGCCGACCCCAGCCCGATCCTGCAAACGTTTGCCACCGACCGCGCGCTCGGCGAGGTGTTTCACGTCGACGTCGTGCTGACGCTGGTCGACGCCGAGAACGGCCTCGACACGCTCGGCTGGTCGTCCGAAGCGCGCAAGCAGGTGATTCTGGCCGACCGGCTGGTGGTGACCAAGACCGACATCGCCAGCGGCCGCGTCGACGCGCTGACGGCGCAACTGCGCAAGCTTAATGCCGGCGCGGAGATTCTCACGGCCGTGAACGGCGAGATCGACCCGGCGCGGCTGACCGAATCGGCGAGCGATCAGCGCAACGCCTTCGTCGCCGAAGCCGAGCACAGCGACGGCATTTCGAGCTTCGTGCTGAACGAGACGGCGCCGATGAAGTGGACGGTGTTCTCGCGCGCGATGGAAACGCTGCTGACGCTGCGCGGCACCGACGTGCTGCGCGTGAAGGGCTTCCTCGACGTCGAAGGCTGCAAGGGCCCGGTGCTGGTGCAATTCGTGCAGCATCTGTCGCCGCCGCCGGTCGAGCTCGAGACGTGGCCGAACGACAACCGCCAAAGCCGCGTGGTGTTCATCATGCGGAATATTGCGGAGAAGCAGGTGCGCGATCTGTTCGCGGCGGTGAAGGCGTTGGCGTAGCTAGGTCTAGACCGCCAACCTTTTGATACTCTCGCGCGCTTGCATGATGACCAGCGGCACCGCGGCATCGTTGTTCGGCGCCATGATGTGCACGCCGGCGACGTGCGGCAGTTCGGCGAGTTCGCGCACGAGATCGACGCAGATGGCGCGGCCCTCGGCCGCCGGATCGGACGCCGCCTCCATGCGAGCGATCAGCGCGTCCGGAATGATGGCGCCGTAAAGCTTGTCCTTGATCCAGCGCGCCGACTTGGCCGAGCGCAGCGGCACGACGCCGATCAGAAACTTGAGCTTGCCGCCGAGGCCCTGCTCGTCGAGCCGCGCCATGTAGCGCCGCACCACGCCGGCATCCATGCAGAATTGGGTCTGCACGAATTGCGCGCCGGCTTCGAGTTTCGCGGCCAGCCCCTTGGGCGCCCAGCCGGCTGGCGGATCGACCGGATTGTCGGCGCTGCCGAGAAAGAAATCGGCGCGGCCGGTGATCTTGCGGCCCGACGGCAATTCGCCGGCGTCGCGCAGACGCCGCGCGGTCTCCAGCAACTGGCGCGGATCGAGATCGAACACCGCTTTGGCGTCGGGCTGGTCGCCGACGCTCGGATCGTCGCCGCGCAACATGAGAAGGTTGCGCACGCCGCAGGCCGCGGCGCCGAGCAAATCGCTTTGCAGCGCGATGCGGTTGCGGTCGCGGCAGGTGATCTGCAGCACCGGCTCGATGCCCTGCTCGATAAGAATAATGGCGGAGGCGAGCGCGCTCAGATGCGGCCGCGCGCCGGCGCCGTCGGTGACGTTGACGGCGTCCGCCAGGCCCTTGAGCGGCAGCGCCTTGTCCAGTAGTTCGTCGCGCGAGGCCGACACCGGCGGTGTGACCTCCGCGGTGATCGCGAAGCGGCCGGCGTTCAATCTGTCTTGAAGGGTCATTTGCACCGGAACCCAGTCGCAAAATCCGGTGGACCTGGCAAGCACAACAATGAGACATTGCCGTTAGACGCGGACAACAGGTCATCATGTTTCAACCGGCGAAATTGGACGACGCGCTGAGCGCCATTACCGACGGCTGCATGCTGGTGGTGCCGCGCGAGGTCTCGGGCGTGCCGATGCAGGCTACGCGCGCGCTGATCCGCCGCGGCGTCAAACGGCTGCATCTGGTGGCGCTGCCGACCTCGAGCCTGCAGGCCGACCTGCTGATCGGCGCCGGCTGCGTCGAGACGCTGGAGACGTCCGCCGTCAGCCTCGGCGAGTTCGGCCCGGCGCCGCGGTTCACCGCCGCCCTCACCTCGGGCGCGATCAAGATGAAGGACGCCACCTGCCCCGCCCTGCACACAGCGCTGCAGGCGGCGGAAAAGGGCGTGCCGTTCATGCCGCTGCGCGGGCTGATCGGCTCGGACATTTTGAAATACCGGCACGACTGGAAAGTGATCGACAGCCCGTTCGGTAACTACGATCCGATCTTGCTGCTGCCGGCGATCAAGCAGGACGTAGCGATGATCAACCCGGCGATGGCCGATGCTCTATGCAATGTGTGGATCGGACGGCAGCGCGACCTCGCCACCAT
>JANMSZ010000229.1:0-7038 GCA_031389925.1 Hyphomicrobiales bacterium
CGCGCCCACGGGCGAACGAACTATCCGTACCGGACTCTGGGACGCAGCCATCCTGGCCCCCGCCGTACTTGCCGTAGTGACCCCGCTGGCGCTAAAGGCGCAACCGCAGTCCGCGCCGGCGACCGACGTCACCTTCACCAGGGACATTGCGCCGATCCTGCAGCGCAGCTGCGAGAACTGCCACCGGCCTGAAGGCGTCGCGCCGATGTCGCTGACGACCTACGAGGAGGTGCGCCCGTGGGCGCGCGCCATCAAGCAGCGCACCGGCATCGGCCCCAAGGCCGGCGTCATGCCGCCGTGGTACGTCGAGAAGAACATCGGCATTCAGAAATTCAAGAACGACCCGTCGTTGAGCGCGGACGAGATCGCGATGATCGCGCGCTGGGCCGATGGCGGCGCGCCGCGCGGCAACCCCACCGACATGCCGCCCGCGCGCACGTGGAATGACAACTCGAAGTGGTCGATCGGCACAGCCGTCAGAAGCAGATTCATGCCGGTCGGCTGGTATTTCAGGCCGGCTTCAAAGCCTTCCCCGGTGGTCGGCTTGTACGTATTGCCGGTAAAGTCGGTACCGCCGACAGGAATGAACGATGTGGAGTAGCTCGCAAAAGGCGCGAGGCCGAAGTCGAACAGATACGTGAGACCCGCGCGGCCGGTGAAAGCTTTATCGTCGCGGCTAGTTGTGACTCTGGTCCCGAGGTTCTTGCTTTCCGACGATGCCCAATCCTGGCGGCCGGTGAGCGAGAGCGTAAAGCGGTCCCACTTGATCTGATCCTGAATGTAGACACCGGCTTGCTTCTGGGTGTCGTCACGCAAGAAGAACGGCGTGAGCGCCGCCGCGGTCGGAATAGCGCCTGCGCCGTAAACCGGATTGAACACGTCGAGCGGGCTGATGAAGGCGAAGCGGTAGTCGGTATGGCTTTGCACATTGAGATAGTCGAATCCGACGAGAACCTTGTGCGCCAGCGGCCCGGTGCGGAAATCCTCTTGCAGTTGATTGTCGATAGCGATGTTGCGTGTATCCGACGCGACGTAATTGATCGAGCGGTTGAGCGTCCGCAGGTCGGCCTGCAGGCCTTCGCTGCGCACCGCGGTAACGTCGTTCTGCGCGCTGAAGAACCGCGCGTTCTGCCTGAATTGGAGCACGTCGTTGAAGCGGTGCGCGAACGCATAGCCGATCATCCACTGTTCGTGCCGGTATCCATCGACGGACGGCTCGCCGACATACCGGCTGTAGGGAATTTTCCCATTGGGATTGGGCAACAGCGAACCCTGCGCCGGCACGTACTGCTGGTAGCCCTTGTTGTCGATCTTCTGGTAGCCGGTCAGCAGGGTGAAGCTGGTGTCACCGGTCGGTCGCCAGGTGAAGCTCGGCGCGATGAAGAGCTTGTTATCCTGAGCAAAGTCGATCTGCGTGTTGCTGTCGCGGCCAAGTCCGACGAGGCGATACAGGAACTCGCCGTTCTTATCGGCCGGGCCGCCGAGATCGAATGCGCCCTGGAAGCGATCGAACGATCCGAACGTACCTTCGACTTCATATTGGGGCGTCGACGTCGGCCGCTTGCTGACCATGTTCATGAAGCCGCCGGGATTGGTCTGCCCGTAAAGGCCCGACGACGGGCCCTTGAGCACTTCGAACCGCTCCAAGCCGTAAGGCTCGATGCGCGGCGTGGCGAATTGCGAGCCGGGATCGAACGGGAGCTTGAGGCCGTCGAGATATTGTTGAGCCTGGAAGCCTCGCACCCAGACCGCATCGAACAATGAATTGGCGCCGTAGAGGTCCGTCGTCATCGCGGGCGTGTAGCGCAGGGCTTCGACGAGATTTTGCGCCTGTTGCGACGCGATCTGATCTTTGGTGATGACCGAAATGGTCTGCGGGATTTCCAATACCGGCGTGTCGGTCTTGGTCGCGGTCACGCTCTGTTTGGCGACATAGCCCTGCACGGGTCCGGTGCCGGTTTCCCGCGCCGAGTCGACCTGGATGGTGGGCAGTTGGACCTCGGATTGCGCGTGGGCCGCGGTGCCCAAGGTGCCAAAAACGGCTGCAAGCAACGACGCCCGGAGGCCGAACAACACGCTGGACCGACTTACACGCGGCAGTACGGACGCTAAACTCGACACTTCAATCACGGAACACCCCCAAAGGACTCTTCTTCGGGGCACTAAAACAAACGGGAGAGGGCAAAGCAACGAATTATACAGTAATATCAATAGGTTATAATGATTCTAACATGTCATTAGAGTAATGAGAAACTAGCTCAGGCGCCGAGCGTGACGCGCAGGATTTCAGGCGTGACGCCGAGGCGCAGCGGCACCTTGCTGGTGCCGAGGCCGCCGGACACGATCAAGTGCCGGTCCTGCTCCACGATATGCCCGTATGAATAGCGCGCGCCAAAAGCCGACGGCGTCCATACCGGCGGCACGAATGGCAGCCTGATCTGGCCGCCGTGCGTGTGGCCGGCCAGCGTCAGCACAACGCGCGCCGGCACCTTCGGGAAAATGTCCGGCTCGTGCACCAGCAGGACCACCGGATCGTCGGTTTTGATCTTGGCCATCGTGCCGGGCAAGTCGTCCTCGCCGCGGAACGAATTGTGCCCGAGATAATGCGCGATCTGATCGTCGATGCCGGCCAGCCAGAATTTGGCGCCCGGCTCGCCGAGCAGCACGGCATCGTTCGCCATGATCGGGATGCGCACCTCGCGCAGCGCGTTGCGCACGCCGTCGATGTCATACCACCAGTCGTGATTGCCCAAGATGGAGTAGACGCCGAAGCGCGCCTTGAGCCGCGCCAGTTCGCCGGCCCAGGCGGCGTGCGGCACGTGCTCGGTGATAAAGCGATGCGTGGCGAAATAATCGCCCAAGATCACCACCAGATCGGAGTTCAGCGCATTCGCGGTGTCGACCACCTCGCGTATGCGCGCGAGCCCCATGTTCGGACCGCCGGCATGGATGTCGGCGATCACCGTGATGGTGAGACGGCGGCCGGCCGGCCAATTGCGCGGCACCGGCGCGTAGTGAGTCACGACCAGGCCATTGGCTTCGGCGGCGGCATAGGCCGTGGTGCTGGCGCCGAGCAGGCCAGCCACGCCGGTCAGAGCAAGGCCGCGCGTCAGCAGGCCGCGGCGCGTTACCTGCAGCGGCGGCTGGCCTTGGAGCGGCACGCGTGGATTGACGATGGTCATGACCGGCTAGCTAGCCTCAAAACTATGAACGGACGGTGGATGTGGGTTGCGAAAAACGGGGTCATTACATCTTCATCCTGCCCCGCACGGGCCGGGCCGAGGTGTGCGGATCGAACGGCATCGGCGAAGGCTTGCCGGCCATTTCCTCGGCGGCGGCGATTTCCTCTTCTTTCGGTAATGGGGGTGGCGGCGGTTCGCGCACATCCCATTGGCACATGCGGAAGCCGCTGCGGCGCTCGGCCAAATCGAGATGGATGTGTTCTTCATGATAGCCGTCCGAGCCCGGCCCCAGCACGGTGGTGAAGCGGGCGCAGACGCTCTCGCGCAGCCCGGTGCGCAAATCCTTCGGGATCTTGACATCGGTCGGCATGACGACGCGGCCGTCGGTGAAGGTGAAAGAGCGGATGTCGACGGCGTTGCCTTTGCCGTGCTCGCTCATCATCGCGCCGATGATCCGGTTGCGGCCGCGGCAACTGTAGTCGTCGTAAGTATCGAGCTGGCGCAACAGCGCGCCGGTCTTGGCGATGCGGGGCGCGGCTTCGTCGCGCACCCAGGTTGCCAGCGATTCCGCCATGGCGCAGCGTAGCACCGGCGCCGGCTTGACCGCGATCTGCGTATTGCCGGCCATCATGACGGCGCGCAGTTCGACCATGTCGCCGCCGCCGCAGCCGCCCGGCCCGATGAGCCGCGGGATCGAGACGACGACCGCGAGCTTTTCCAGCCGCTGGCGGCAGGCCGACGGCTCGCTGGTGACTTCCTCGGATTTGAAATCGGGTCCGGCGGCCTCGCGGAACGTGCGCGGCTCGGCCCAGACCGGCGGCAAGTGGGGGCGCGGGCGCGGCAAAGGCACGGGATCGTTGGCGGCGGCCATACCGCCGCACGCGCCGATCAGCACCAGAAAAGCGATCCCCAGCCTCATTCTCACGTCAGTCTTTTTGCACGTCCGTTGGCGGCGATGTCGGGCATAATTGCGGTTTAAACGGGACCGGCCGTGAAGCCAAATCGCCCGCCGCCTCGTACCTCTTCACGAAACCGTTGCGCCAGCCGATGCGGCCGCTAACCTTACCGGCGGTCAGCGAGGGGCTGGCCCAAAACGTAAATAACGCGACCGGCGCATGATCCCGCGTGGGACCCGGTTTTCGAGATCATGCGCCCTTGGAGAGAGGGAAACGCCATGCTGGGCCTGATGCAGGACTGGCCGATGCTGCTTCACCGCATCATCGACCACGCCGCCAAATTTCACGGCGACCGCAAGGTCATCACGCGATCGATCGAGGGGCCGATCGTCGAGACCAATTACCGTGAAATTCGCGCCCGCGCCCTGAAGGTGTCGCAGCGGCTCGAGAAGGACGGTATCACGCTCGGTGATCGCGTCGCGACGCTGGCCTGGAACACGTGGCGGCATCTGGAATGCTGGTACGGCATCCTCGGCATCGGCGCGATCTATCACACGGTGAACCCCCGCCTCTTCCCCGACCAGATCGTATGGATCGTCAATCACGCCGAAGACCGGCTGATGTTCGTCGATCTCACCTTCGTGCCGCTGCTGGAAAAGATCGCCGACAGACTGCCGACCATCGAGCGCTACGTCGTCCTCACCGATGCCGCACATATGCCGAAGACGACGCTGAAGAACGCCGTCGCCTATGAAGACTGGATCGGCGAAGTCGACGGCGACTTCACATGGCGGCAGTTCGACGAGAACACCGCCGCCGGCATGTGCTACACTTCCGGCACCACCGGCAATCCCAAGGGCGTGCTCTATTCGCACCGCTCCAACGTGCTGCACGCCTTCATCGCGGCGCTGCCTGATTCCAAAGGAATCAGCTCGCGCAACGTGGTGATGCCCGTGGTGCCGATGTTCCACGCCAATTGCTGGTCGCTCGCCTTCTCGACGCCGATGACCGGCGCCACGCTGGTGATGCCCGGCGCCAAGATGGACGGGCCGTCGATCTACGAGTTGCTCGACACCTACAAAGTCTCCTTCACCGCCGCGGTGCCGACGGTGTGGCTGATGCTGCTGCAGGACCTCGAGAAGACCGGCGGCAAGCTGCCGCACTTGAAGCGCGTCGTGATCGGCGGCTCGGCCTGCCCGCGCGCCATGACCAAGACCTTCCAGGAAACTTACGGCGTCGAGGTGGTGCATGCCTGGGGCATGACCGAGATGTCGCCGCTTGGCACGCTGTGCACGCTGAAGCCGGAATATGCGGCGCTCACCGGCGACGCCTTGCTCGACGTGCAGATGAAGCAAGGTCATCCGCCGTTCGGCGTCGACATGAAAATCACCGACGACGAGGGCCGCGACGTGCCGTGGGACGGCAAGAGCTTCGGCCGCCTCAAGGTGCGCGGCCCGAACGTGGCGAAGGCCTACTACAAGGGCGACGGCACTGAGGCTTTCGAGGCCGACAACTGGTTCGACACCGGCGACGTCGCCACCATGGATCAATACGGCTACATGCAGATCACCGACCGCGCCAAGGACGTCATCAAGTCCGGCGGCGAATGGATTTCCACCATCGACCTGGAGAACCTCGCGGTCGGCCATCCGAAAGTGGCGGAGGCCGCCGCGATCGGCGTGTCGCATCCGAAATGGGACGAACGGCCGCTGTTGGTGATCGTCTTGAAGAAGGGCGAGAGCGCCACGCGCGAGGACATCCTCGGCTATATGCAGGGCAAGATCGCGAAGTGGTGGATGCCGGACGACGTGGTGTTCGTCGATGAAATTCCGCACACCGCGACCGGCAAGATTCAGAAGATCACGCTGCGGCAGCAGTTCAAGGAATATCGGTTGCCGGGGGTGCAGGCGGCGGAGTGAGTAAATTGCGGATGAGACTGAGGAACTTCACACCACGAAGGTTGTAATTTAATAGATAATATGTTATCTGTTATCTCCTATAACTAGGATAATAGATAATATGTTATCCCTTAAACTATCGTCGCCTCATGAGGTTCTCAAGGATCTTGCCGATCGCGCCAAACAACGCCGGCTCGATGCCAACCTGACCCAGGAGAAATTGGCGCAACGCGCGCAAGTGAGCTTAGGCACCCTCAAGCTCTTCGAGCGCACCGGCAAGGCGTCCCTCGAATTCGTGGTCCTTATCGCTTTCGCTCTCAACGCTGAAAAGGAATTCGCCGGTCTGTTCCCGCCGTCCGCGCCGAAAACGATCGACGATATCTTGGCAAAGCCGAAGCGGCAACGTGGCCCAAGAAAACGAGGCCGAAGAAAATGAAAAGGCCTAGCCAACGCACTCCACCACGCGTGGAAAAGCTGCAAGTCCATCTCGATCTTTACGGCCAGAGCGTCGAACTCGGTACCTTGGCCTGGAGCCTGGACCAACGTCGCAGCTATTTCGAATATAGCCGCGACTTTCTCGCCGCACCGCTTCCGGTGTCGCCGATCAATCTCGAAACATCGACTGGCTTGAAGGCTGCGCAGCCGCAGCCATTCGACGGCTTGCACGGCCTGTTCAACGACAGTCTGCCGGATGGATGGGGGCGACTCCTTCTTGATCGGCATTTGCAGAATCAGAACTACGACTATCGGGCCTTAGGTCCTTTGGATCGTCTCGCCTACGTGGGACAGGGCGGCATGGGAGCGCTTCGATATACACCGGACAGAACGATCCGCCATGCCGGGACCGATGAAGTGGACCTCGATTGGTTCGCGGAACAGGTCGGCCAGGCACAACGCGAGGCCGCTACCGCCGATATCGATCGCCTGCTTCAGGTGCAGGGTGGATCGGCCGGCGCGCGTCCGAAGATGATGATCGGGCTGAACCTTGCACAGCAAACAGCCATATCCGGCGACAGCATGCCGGCCGGCTACGAATCCTGGATCGTGAAATTCAGGGCGAGC
>JANMSZ010000218.1:0-6532 GCA_031389925.1 Hyphomicrobiales bacterium
GTGGCGCTCGTAGTGGACCGGGGCACCATCCGGCCCCAGGGATGGGTCGACCGGCGGTTTGCACGCATTCCTCACGTCGAGCCTGGAGGCCAGTCGGCGCACAAGAGACCGGCTCAGCGTGCCGATCTTGCCGTAGCCGCCCACACGGTGCGGTGCCATCACCTTGTCCACTACGAGCGCCACCGCACCGAGCAGACCACCCTGTACCGCCTGGTACAGCAGCACGCCGCGACCTACTTCGCTGAAGTCGAAGCCGCCGCTGGCGCCGACCTGCCCCAGTTCGTGAAGGACGAGTTCGATGCCTTCCTCGAATGCGGCATCCTGGCCCACGGCTTCCTGCGCCTGCGCTGCGGCGACTGTGGGCACGACAAGCTGCTCGCCTTCTCCTGCAAGCGGCGCGGCTTCCGTCCGTCGTGCGGCGCGCGCCGCATGCCACAGACCGCCGCGCACCTGGTGGACCACGTCATCCCCACCGTGCCGGTGCGCCACTGGGTGCTGTCGTTGCCGATCCCGCTGCGCCTGCTGCTGGCCGCGCAGCCGCAGCTACTCACGCCCGTGCAGTAGGTCGTACACCACGTGCTAACCCGCTTTCTGCTCGATCAAGCCGGCCTGAAGGCGGACGAGGCCGAGAGCGGCGCGGTCACGCTGATCCAACGCTTCGGGTCGGCTGCCAACCTGAATGTCCCGGCCGCGTGGTGGGCGATGGATCTACTTGCTCGACGAATCGAGCACCTCGCCGAAGCGCACCCAGGTTTTGCCGTCGAACCTCGCCAACTGCACCGCCTCGATCGGCGCGAAGTCGGCCGGGCTGGTGTTGATCTTGATCGCGGGCAGGGATGTGCCGGTATCGAAGTCCTTCAGACTCGCGGCCTGCTTCATCACGTTTTCGCGCGTCAAGTTGTCACCGCATTGCCTGAGCACTTGGACCAACGTCCGTGCGACGCCGTAGCCGTAGACGTTGGTCACATCGGTGAGATCGCCGTCGGCGTAATACTTCTTCATGAAGGCGCGCCATTCGTTCATGCCGGGGTCGTTGGCCCATTGCGGGTCGGTCGGATCCTTCATGTACGAGCTGGTGATCAGCCCGACCGACTTCTCGATCCCGGCGGGGGTCAGCACGGAGCCCACCGACACGGACACGTTGTTCAAATATTGCACCGGCTTCCAGCCGATGTCGTAGGCCTTGCGGATCGCCTGCGCTGCGAACTTCGGCGTCGTGATGTTGACAAAGACGTCAGCGCCCGAGCCCTGCAGTTGGACGATCTGCGAATCGACCGTCGGATCGCTGACCTCGTACGACACTTCGGCGACGATCATCTTGGCGGCCTTGTCGCCCAGCCCGTCCTTCAGCCCCTTCAGGTAGTCCTTGCCGTAGTCGTCGTTCTGGAAGAGCACGCCAATCTTGGCGTTGGGTTTCGTCTGCAGGATGTGCTTGGCGTAGATCTTCGTCTCGGTCTGGTAGTTTGGCTGCCAGCCCATCGTCCACGGGTTGCCCTGCGGATCGTTCCACTTGGTTGCGCCGGTGGCGACGAACAGCTGCGGCACCTTCTTCGTGTTCATGTACTTGTGAATCGCCGTATTGACCGCCGTGCCGAGCGGCTGGAACACGAGCAGCACCTCGTCCTGCTCGACCAGGCGGCGCACCATCTCGACCGCCTTGGGCGGGCTGTAGCCGTCGTCGAGGCTGATGAAGTTGATCTTGCGGCCGTTGATGCCGCCTTCGTCGTTGACCTTCTTGAAGTACGCCGCCTCGGTCTTGCCGATCGTGCCGTACGCCGAGGCCGGGCCGCTGTACGGCATCGTGTTGCCGATTTTGATCTCGGTGTCGGAGGCACCGGGGTCGTACTTCTTCTGCGCCCAGGCGGGCGCTGCGAACGCGAGTGCCAAGGCGGCGCCCGCGCTGACGAGAGTGAGCTTCATCGACATGGTGTTGTCCTCCGGTGATGGCGGTATCAACCGCGCGAGCGCTGGGACCTGCCTGCGTAGGCGGTGCGAATCCGGGCCCAGCCGAGGCGGATCGCACCGTTGATGCCCGCGGGCATCAGGAACATGAATACGATGAGGAAGATGCCGTAGATGGCCCACGGCGCCGCCCTGGAGATTTGGTCGGCAATATTGGGGATGAACTGGATGAACAGCGCGCCGAACAACGCGCCGGGGATCGACGCCAGGCCGCCGACGACGACGCCGACCAGGAACGTGATCGACAGGAACGCCGAGAAGCTGTCGGGGGCGACGAACTGCACCGCGATCGCGCCCAGCGCGCCGGCGACGCCCGTGTACATCGCGCTCACGCCGAACGCGAGCGATTTGTAGAGTGCGGTGTCGATGCCCATCGCCGCTGCCGCCACCGGGTGGTCGCGGATCGCGATCAGTGCTCGGCCGACGCGCCCGCGCAGCAGGTTCCAGCCGAGCACAAACATCACGATCGTGATCGCGAGCGTGAAGAAGTACAGCCACTGATCGGGCGTCATCCGCAGGCCGAACGGCGCGTCCGGCTTGACGATGACGATGCCCTGCACGCCGCCGGTCCAGTGTTCGATGTGCTTGTACTTGAGCAGGTTCGGCATCGAGACGCCGAGCGCGAAAGTGGCGAGCGCCAGATACAGCGGCTCGAGCCGCAACGCTGGCAGGCCGAACAGGAAACCGACGGCCAGGCACACGAGTCCGGCCACCGGCACGGTCAGCCAGTACGGCACGCCAAACTTGTCCATCAAGATCGCCGCCGCATAGGCGCCGATGGCGTAGAAGGCGCCGTGGCCGAGCGAGATCTGACCGTTGTAGCCGGTCAGGATGTTCAGGCCGAGCAGCGCGATCGCATAGACCAGCACCAGCGTGAACTGGAAGCTGCGGAAGTTGCTCACCACGAACGGCAGGACGCAGGCCGCGACGAGCAACAACGCCAGGCCGAGCAGGCGCGACCGGCGGCCGTTGGCAAGGCTGCCGGCGGCGCCTGGCGTTGCGGCAGCGAGCGCCGTCATACCCGGCTCACCTGCACCGACCCGAACAGGCCCGACGGCTTGATGACCAGCACGCCGACGATCAGCGCCAGCGCCACCGCGAGCTTGAGTTCGTTGCCGACCACGTACGCGCCGAGCACGTTCTCGAGCACGCCGACCAGAAAGCCGCCGACAACTGCACCACCCGGGCTGTCGATGCCACCGATGAGCGCGGCAGCGAACGCGTACAGCAGGATGCCCGCCATCATGTTCGGGTCCAGAAAGACGATCGGCGCGACCATCATGCCGGCCACCGATCCGATCGCGGCTGCAAGGCCCCAGCCGAGCGCCAGCATCCAGCCGACGCGGATGCCCACCAGGCGGCTCGACGCCGGGTTCTGCGCCGCTGCACGCATCGCCAGGCCGAGCGAAGTGAAGCGAAAGAACGCCCACAGCAGCACCAGCAGGACCAGCGTGACGGCAATCGCGCCGAACTCGTGCGACGACACATAGTGCTGGCCGAAAAGAGGCTCTTTCGGGAACGGGCTTGGAAACACCTTGATCGTGTAGCTGAAGATCCAGCCGGCGAGGCTGTTGAAGATCACCAGCAGGCCGATGAAGACGATCACGTGCGGCAGCACCGAGGCGCTGCGGATCGGCCGCAGGATGAGTTGCTGGATCGCGGCGCCGAGCACGAACGAGACGCCGATGGTGAGGAAGAAGGCGACCCAGTACGGCACCCCGGCATTGATCAGCGCCCACGCAATGTAGGTCGAGAACATCGCCATTTCGCCCTGCGCGAAATTCACCAGATGCGTCGCCTGGTGGATCATCACCAGCGCCAGTGCGACGCTGGCGTAGATGCCGCCGGTGGCGAGCCCGGCGAGCACCTGGTGCAGGAAAGTGTCCATTGACCTCAATATCCAAGGTACGACGCGCGCACGGCGTCGTTGCGCTTGATTTCGTCGGCGCTGCCGTCGAGAACGACACGCCCGGTCTCGATCAGGTAGGCGCGGTCGGCGAGGTCGAGCGCCATCGCGGCGTTCTGCTCGACCAACAGCATGCTGACGTTGTCTTGCCGGTTGATCGCGCGCAGGATGTTGAACAGTTCGCGAACGATCAGCGGCGCCAAGCCGAACGACGGCTCGTCGAGCAGCAGCAGGCGCGGGCGCAGCATCAGTGCGCGCGACAACGCAAGCATCTGCTGTTCGCCGCCCGACAGCGTGCCGGCCTGCTGATGACGCCGCTCGCGCAGCCTCGGGAAGTAGCCGTAGACGCGCTCCAAGTCGTGCGCGATGGCCACTTTGTCGCGCCGCACGTAGGCGCCCAGGCGCAGGTTCTCTTCGGTCGTCAGGTGGGCGAACGTGCCGCGACCATCGGGCACGTGCGCGATGCCCAGGCGGACGATGTCTTCCGTCGAGCGGCGTTCGATGGCCTGGCCGGCGAAGCGGATGCTGCCTTCGGTGCGCACCATCGCACACAGCGCGCGCAACGTCGTCGTCTTGCCCGCGCCGTTGGCACCGAGCAGCGCCGTCACCGTGCCTTCGGCAAGACTGAAGCCGATGCCGTGCAGGACACGCGTCGGGCCGTAGGCGGCATGCAGGTTCGCCACCTCGAGCAGCGGCGCCGCAGCGCCCGGTGTCACCCCGCCGCTCCCAGGTACGCCTGGATCACGTCGCGGTGCGCGCGCACATCGGCCGGTGTGCCTTCGGCGATCTTGCGGCCGAAGTTCATCGCGATCACCTTGTCGGACACGCCCATCACCAGACTCATGTGATGCTCGACCAGCAGCACCGTGACATGCAAGCGGTCGCGGATGTCGCGGATCAGCCGGCCGAGCGCGTTGATTTCCTCGTGGTTGAGGCCGCTCGCCGGCTCGTCGAGCAGCAGCAGCTTGGGGTCGGCGGCCAGCGCACGCGCGACCTCGACGCGCTTTTGCGTCGCGAACGGCAGATCGGCCACCGCGGTGTCGGTCACGGCGTCTAGGCCAAGGAAGTGCACCAACTCGTGCGCGCGTTGAGTCGTCGCCCGTTCTTCGGCGCTGACGCGCGGCAGACGCAATGCGTTGCTCAGGAAGCCGCTATGGGTGCGGCAATGGCGGCCGACCCTCACGTTGTCGAGCACGCTCATCTTGGCGAACAGCGCGAGGTTCTGGAACGTCCTGCCGATGCCTGCACCGGCGATGCCGTGGCGCGGCACGGCGAGCAGCGGCCGGCCATCGAACGTAATGCTGCCGCTGTTGCATTCGTACAGTCGCGACAGGCAGTTGAACAGCGTGGTCTTGCCGGCGCCGTTGGGGCCGATCAGCCCGGCGATCTGCCCGGAGGCGACTTCGAACGACACGTCGTCGAGCGCGACGATGCCGGCGAAGCGCACCGACACGCCACGCACGACGAGCAGTTCCGTCGCGGCTGCGCCAGTCTTGTCCAGCGGTCGTGCGGCATCGGGCATCTATTGTTCGCAGCGTCAGCACTTCGCCTCGCGCGCCTCGGTTCGACTCGACCATGATGGACCTCGGCGCGCATGGCGACAATGGTCGGCTTTAGGGGGAACGAAGCTCCCCACCGCAAAGCAATTGGCCACCTTGCCGGCCGCGCGGATGTTGGAAGGCCTCAGCTGCGCTGCGCCGAGCCAATGCACCTCGACGGCGGCGCAGGCATGCGACGGGTCGCCGATCCGCTGCACCTGGCCCACCGATCGACCGGCCGCCTGCTTCAAGCCACTGCACCCGCGCCAGCGCCCCGCTGTACGACCTGGTGATCGAAGTCGCGATCGTTCGCCCCGGCCCCATTCAAGGCGGCATGGTCCACCCCTACCTGAAGCGCCGCGACGAGGCCGCCGCGGGCCGCAAGGAAGCGTCGCGCTGCCCGGCGCTCGATGCCGCGCTCGGCCGCACCCTGGGCGTGCCGATCTTCCAGGAGCAGGTGATGCAGATCTGCGTCATCGCCGCCGACTTCACGCCCGGCGAAGCCGACGGCCTGCGCCAACCGATGACGCGCTGCAGGCGGTGTTGCACAAGATCATCACGAGGACGATGAAGCTGCTCACCCGTCGGGGGGTGCTGGTCGAGAAGGCGGGTTCGAACTACATGGCCGACAACGACGGCGATTCCGAAGAGGCCCGCGTGCTAAGGCCGTTGCAGGCCGCGGCCTGCACCTACCGCATCGCCTTCGGCCCGCGCGCCGGGCAGAAGGTCTTGACCCTGCGCGGCCGGCGCGATGGCGCGCCAGGGCATGGCGCGCGAGCTTCTGTGTTCCGACATTGACGGGTTCAGTCTGCACGCTGCCGTGCGGGTCGACGCGCAGGAGCGCAAGCGACTGGAGCAGCTGTGCCGCTACATCACCCGCCCGGCGCTGGCAGACGAGAGAGTGCAGCTCAACGATGCAGGGCAGGTGGAACTCAAGCTCAAGACACCATGGCGCGACGGCACCACGCACTTGGTCATTAGCCCGCTGGAGTTCCTGCAGCGGCTGGCGGCGCTGCCCGAACTGCGGTGCCGGGGAGCTCAAGATCATCGCTGCCATCCTGGAGCGGGCGGTGATCCAGAAGATCCTTGCTCACCTGGGGCTGGATCCGCAGCCGCCGCCCAAGGG
>JANMSZ010000225.1:0-2259 GCA_031389925.1 Hyphomicrobiales bacterium
GCGCATCATCACTTCGCCCATGGTCTCGCCGTCGCGCGCGACCGGCACCATGGTGTCGGGATCGCGCACGTCGAGGCCTTCGAGCACCGGATAGCGCACGCCCTGGCGCGCTTTCTTCTGCGCCTGTTCGGCGGCGGGCAAGGCGTCCCATGCGGTGTGCCATTCGTTCACCACCGCCGGTCCATAGACTTCAGTCAGCCCATAGACATGCGTGACGTTGAAGCCGGCGCTTTTCATCGCGGCGAGCACGGCCTCGGGCGGCGGCGCGGCGGCGGTGGCGAAGTCGACCACATGCGGCAGTGGTTTCTTCTCAGCCTCGGTGGCGTTGAGCAGCGTCGCCATCACGATCGGCGCGCCGCACAGATGCGTCACCTTGTGCGTCGCGATGGCGTCGAACATCGCAGCGGCGCGCACTGCGCGCAGGCACACATGCGTGCCGGCGACGATGGACACAGTCCACGGAAAGCACCAGCCGTTGCAGTGAAACATCGGCAGCGTCCACAGATAGACCGGATGCTGCGTCATGCGGCAGGTGAGGACATTGCCCATCGCCAGCAGATGCGCGCCGCGGTGGTGGTAGACCACGCCCTTCGGGTCGCCGGTCGTGCCGCTCGTGTAATTGAGCGTGATGGCGTCCCATTCGTCGGTCGGCATGAACCAGCGGAAGTCGGGATCGCCTGAGGCGAGGAAGTCCTCGTATTCGATCTCGCCGAGACGTTCACCCGCACCGGTATATTCCGGATCGTCGTAATCGATTACCAAAGGCTTCGCCTTGCACAGCGACAGCGCCTCTTTCATCACCTTGGAGAATTCGCGGTCGATGATCACGACCTTGGCGTCGGCATGGTCGAGCGAGAAGGCGATGATCGCGGCATCGAGCCTTGTGTTGAGCGTGTTGAGCACGCCCTGCGTCATCGGCACGCCGTAATGGCACTCCAGCGCCGCCGGCGTGTTGGCCAGCATCACCGACACCGTGTCGCCGCGCTTGATACCGCGCGCGTCCAGCGCCGAGGCCAGCCGCCGGGTGCGGGCGTAGAACTCGGCATACGAGCGCCGCAGCGGCCCGTGGATGATGGCGGTGTGGTCGGGGAACACGCTCGCCGCGCGTTCGAGAAAGCCGAGCGGCGTCAGCGGCTGGAAATTCGCCGGGTTGCGGTCCAGGTCGGTGTCGTAGGGCGTTTTCATCGCGCGTTCCCGGGTGGACGCAAAAATTCAGGCGTTAAAAAATCACTTGGGCTGACGTTTGGCAAATTCCGGCAGGGTCTTGAAGGCCAGGTGCAGGTTGTCGGTCAGCGAGGCGGTCTGGAAGCCGTGGCGGCGCCAGGCGAGCGTGAGCGCCTGGCGGCTGAACATCGATACGTGCCCGTTGCGCGGGCCGACATACCACCACGTGAGGCCGAGCGCGTCGAAGTCCGGCGGCTGCAGCAGCGTCGAGAAGAAAACCAGGCCCGGGTCCGAGACATAAGCGGCGATCGCGCCGATGCCGGCGATGGGATCGGGCATATGCTCGAGCGTCTCGAAGCAGGTGACGAGATCGAAGGTGCCCGCGGGCGGCGTTGCGAATTCGGCGACGAAGGGATCGTAGGTCACCGCGGCCGCAAAGCCGGCGGCCCGCAAGGCCGAGGCCAGCACATCGTTGCCGCCGCCGAAATCGAGCACGCGCACCGTCTCCTTGTGGGCGCCGAACAATTGCAACACCGCGTCGGCATTGGCGCGCGGCCTGGACTCGGCGTAGTCGGGATCGACCGCAACATAGCCGGCGTTGTAGATGTGCGTCTTGAAGTCCGCCTCGCTCCAATCGTCGAACGCATCCGTGAACAGGAAGCCGCAGGCCGCGCAGCGGCGATAGGCGACCGGGATGCCCAAAGGCTGCAGCGTGATGCCGCCGGGGATGTCGCAGTTCTTGTTGATGTCGACGGCGCCGCAGAGCGGCGCGCTGCCGCCGCAGATTTTGCACGCTACGGCCGCGGCGGTCGCCGGCTTGAGAGGGATCATCGCGCTATGTTCAGAGCGGCCGCGCCATAGTCAAGCGTCCAAGTCCAGCATCCAAGCCAAGCCGTGTCAGCCGCGCAGGATATCGACCGCGCCGAGATACAGCAGCGCGATCGCCAGCACGAACATCACGATGAGCGCGATCCTATAGAACAGCGCCTGCGGCGTGCGGCGCACCAGCCAGAAGCCGAGCTGGTTGGCCGCGATCGCCAGCGGCAGCAGCACCAGCGAGGTGCCGAGCCCCTTGATCGAAAACTGCCCGAGCGC
>JANMSZ010000234.1:0-5777 GCA_031389925.1 Hyphomicrobiales bacterium
ATGGCAGTGGAACGCCCACTTGCCGGCATTGTCTGCGTCGAACGCGATTGTCACGCTGGTCATCGGCGGCAGATGCACGGTATCGCGCACGGCGCCGACGATGCGGCGGCCGTTGACGGCGACAACTTGAAAATGGTGTCCGTGTAAATGCATCGGATGTCCCATCATTGATCGGTTCGTCATCGTCACTTCAATGCGCTGCCCAGTTTTGACGACCAACGGCTGCTCGAGGCCGCGAAGCCCCCACTGGTAGCC
Organism: Hyphomicrobiales bacterium; assembly: GCA_031389925.1. GTDB lineage: Bacteria > Pseudomonadota > Alphaproteobacteria > Rhizobiales > Xanthobacteraceae > Pseudolabrys. The sequence continues at coordinate 256 of JANMSZ010000234.1, forward strand.
CATCATCCCGCCGACAAGGTCTATCGTGGGCCTCTGGTTGGCCGGCCGGATAGCCAAGGGGCTCGCGGGCACAAGCGCGGCCTCAAGATCGAGACTCATGATGGGACCGGCACTGTCGGCAACGGCTGCAAGCTTTACGACAGGCGCATCTTGCGTGGCGAGTACGACGCCGGTCCGTTCGCGGGCGCCTTCGCGCAGAAACAAGATCGGGTAGCTCCCCGCCCCTGACGGCAGTGCAAGACGCACGTCAAGCCGCTGTCCCATGGCAAGCGGGAACCGCCTGCTGCGGACCGGCTTCACCGGCTGCCCGTCAACGGCGACAAGTTCGCCCGGCAGCGACCCAAGGTCGAGCGTGAAGACGGTCGCGGTCGCGCCGTTGATGACACGCAGCTGCACCCGCCCGCCCTTCTCGACGCGAATGGTCTCCGGGTCGTTGAGCGTCCGGTCGTTGGCGAGATAGGCGTCGTAGTCGATGTCGTTGACGTCCATCGCCATAGCGGAACCAGACATACCGCCTATACCACCGTGATTCATTCCGCCCATGCCGCTTTGGCGGCTACCGCCACCCATATGCCCACCCTTTTGCGTTAGCTCCTCCAGCAACTCTTCAGGAGATTTGAAGGAGAAGTCGTGCAGAAGCACCACGACCTCCTGTTCATCGCTCGGCGTGGACTCTTTGATGATCAGCGGCGCCGCCAGGAGCGTCTGCTCCTGAAGCGTGTGGGCATGCATCCAATTGGTGCCCGCACTCTGAAGCGGGAAATCGAAGTTGCGGGTTGCGCCCGCGCCGATCAGTGGCAGTGGAAAATCCGCAACCCCGTCCTGCTGCCACGGCGGCGTCAAACCATGCCAATGGATGATGGTGGGCTCTTTGGTCTCGTTAACGAGACGGACGGCAAAGCGTTCGCCCGCCGCAAACGAAAGGCCCGGCCGGCCGTCGGGACCGAGCAAACCGAACACGGACGCGGACTTACCATCGACGTCGATCGCGCGCTTGACGATTCGCAAGGCCGCGACGGGCGGCGTTTGGCTCATCGCGCGATCCAGGGGAATGAACGGCAGGGCCGAAAGCGCGGCGCTCGTCGCAAGGAAACGGCGGCGGTCGATCATAGGTGTCTCCTCTCACAGACTCCAGGCAGTCGCGATGAGTGCTCAAAGGCAGCAGTCAGCAACGCCTCAGGGTCGCGAAGCGACGGATCGCTTCGCAAATCTCTTTTACGCCCAAACTCATCAATACAGTCCACGATAAGATCGCCTTTGACATGGATCAAGAAACGACCGGGCGGCCAACTTGCCGAACCGCGTAGTGATCTTGATTTATCGCAATGCGCATTTATATGAACGGGTGAAGATACATAACAATCAAGATATTGGAGGTCGATCATGTCTGGTTCATGCTGTGGCGGAGCTTCCAAAGCCGAGCCCGCGAAGGTTGCAGTGAAGTCTGCACCCCAAACTGAGTCGAGCACTGAACAAGCAGCTACGAAGTCTACCAAGAGCGAGTGCTGCAAGGATGAAGCGCCGAAGGGTGAAAAGCACGGCTGCGGTTGTTAGATGGGCGTAGCCCGTTTGCTGTATGAGGCCGCCGTCATCGGCGGCCTTTTGCATTTCCGGTGAGCAACCACGGTTCCACACGCATCGAACACTATTGCCGGCATGAGCGTATTGGGTCGTCCAATTGAAATGCCAAAAGCGATACCAAGGAACGAAGCCGCTCTGGTAGTATGGCACTAGCCATCAGCGGAAGGCGACAACGCGGCATCGACGACTGCGATGGCCGAAGGTACTCGCCGGTCCCACAGATCCTTGATGATTATCCCAGCACCCATCGCCACCACGAACACCATCACGCTTGGCATCAGGCCCGCGAGGTTCACCAGCGCCGGGCCCGGGCAAAGTCCCACCAGGCCCCAGCCAACGCCGAACAAGATCGATCCGGCAACGAGCCGCCGGTCGATATCGGTGCGTGTTGGCCAAAGATAGCGAGCGGCCAGTAGCGGCCGCTGCCCTTGCCGCACCAGCGCGAAGCCTGCGCCCGAGACTACAAGCGCGGCCGCCATGACGAAGGCCAAGGTCGGATCCCAGCGGCCGAAGATGTCGAGGAACTCCAAAACTTTTGTCGGCTGGGTCATGCCCGAGATCAGCAGTCCGAAACCGAATAACAGTCCGCAGACGAAGCTTGCGAGCGTGATCAAGATCAGCCTCCCAAGCCATGACGCACGATGGCGACCACAACGATGGCGCTCGCCATAAAGATCACAGTGGCCCCTATCGAGCGCACCGAGAACCGCGCAATACCGCAGACGCCGTGTCCCGAAGTGCAGCCCCGCCAAGCCGGGCGCCGAAGCCGACCAGGAGTCCGGCGATCACGATCAGTGCCCAGCTTGCCGGCATATCGGGCTTTGGCAAGGGATAGCCCAGAAGGCCGCTAGCGACCGGTGCAAGAATGAGGTCACGTTTTTTGGCCACGGTACATGAGAACAACGATACCGATGGCAACTAGACAAACCACGATTATTCCAATCCATCCAAACCCGCCCATTCCCCAGCCCATCACCCATCCTTCGCCCATCATATTGCCGGAGCCGCCCTGACTCGGCCCCGACGGCTGCGCCTCGGCAACTGTCGTAAGAGGCAAGGTTACGAGTGCGAATAAGGCGAGCGCACGTGATGTCTGGTTATGCTTTGCCGACATGACAAATCTCCTGAATACATTGAAGAAGAAACGCGGCTTTCCCGATTGGCCTACCCTCACATTTAGGCTAATCGCTTAGACCAAGCCGCAGACGTCGAAGACAAATGAATTGTTCAGTCATAAGTCTACTCCGATTTATCTACGCTCCTATCTAATACAATAATGTTTTCATGTCTTTGGACTGCGCCACCATGATGTTGCCCGGTGAAGCTCAAGCATCAGTGGTCATCGCAAGATTTCTCCTCCGATAATGGCCGCTTCGCTCTTTCGTGGCTATCACGTTCAACGGATCGACGTAGTCTGAACGCGGGGAACACGTTCGTGGGCTGCGCCGCCCGTGCGGTTACGATGGCTCACCGCGTACGACTGCTCTCTTCCGCACGTTGCACAGACAAATATCTCATGGTCCAAATCGAGGCATGGGCCGCCTAATTCGACCACCTTAAGGCGCAATTCGCCATTGCAGAATTTGCACCGCGAGAAGGGCGGGGGGTCGACGAAAGTGCGCATATGATATCCTTTCGTCTGGCAGAATTCAGAAATAGACCGCTGATATATTCACCCGGTGAGTAGAGTTTGGTTCCGATGGCCTGAACGGCCAAGGGATCGCGCTAGTCCGAGCAAACAGGACTCTCGGTGGTCAGGCATGGAAGGAGGCCCCGCAAGAGTGACCCACATTCACTGTTGGCTTCTCACTAAATTGATTAAACCGCTAACAACTGCATTTCTTTAACTTGCATCAATCTACTTCGGGGAGAATTGTTTTAATTTCATAATCTGCCTGACGTTGAGTGTGCAGACGACGACCAATACGCAGCAGACGCATCTAGCGGCTATTCGTGATCTGGAAGATCGAGGATGCGTGGCCAGCGCAAACTCTCCTGATCTCGACATGACCTCCATAATCAGTGAAGGCTCAGCAAATACCGTGGAGTTGACTGCACACGTGAAGGCCATGGAGCCAAGCGGCGAGTCGTACTCTCTTCTCACGATAAACGGTGGCTCGTCGAGCATTCGGTTCGCGCTATACGAAAAAGGCGAGCCGCTTCGGCGGCTACTGGATGGAAAAATTGATCGCATCGGTCTAAGCGGCACGAACTTAACCTTCAAAGACTTAACCGACCAATCTCAGGATACTCGCACCATCGACCCTGGCGGTCACCGTTCGGTGGTTCCTTTTCTTATGGATTGGCTCGAAACGCAGCAGGCGTTCGCCTCGGTCAAAGCCGTGGGGCACCGGGTGGTGCACGGGATGGCACATAGCAAACCGGAGGCCGTCACGCCTCAGTTGCTCGATGAATTGCACCGCATCACGCCGTATGACCCGGATCATCTGCCGCTTGAGATTGAGTTGATAGAGGCATTCCGCCAACGTCATCCTACATGGCCTCAGGTTGCATGCTTTGACACCGCATTTCACCGTACGATGCCGCGCGTTGCTAGTCTGCTGCCGATTCCGCGACGCTACGAAGCGGCGGGCGTTCGCCGTTATGGCTTCCACGGTTTGTCTTACGAATTCCTAATGCAGGAACTCGCACGGCTCGGCGACCAGGCGGCAACAAACGGTCGCGTGATCCTCGCGCATCTCGGTAACGGCGCAAGCTTGGCCGCCGTGCGCGACGGCAAGAGTATCGACACCAGCATGGGCTTCACACCAACGGCCGGATTGGTGATGAGCAGTCGCTCGGGGGACTTGGATCCGGGACTGGTCTCCTATCTAGCGCGCACAGAACAAATGAACGCGACGCAGTTTCAGGAAATGGTGAACCACGCCTCCGGGTTGCTTGGAGTTTCCGAGATTAGTTCCGACCTACGCGATTTAGTCGCACGAGAATCCGATGACGTCCGCGCGGCGGAAGCAGTGGCGCTTTTCTGCTATCAGGCCAAAAAATGGATCGGCTCCTTCGCCGCGGCGCTCGGTGGATTGGACACTCTCGTCTTCGCAGGAGGTATCGGCGAAAATGCGCCGCTCGTTCGCGAGAGGATATGCAACGGACTCGGCTTTCTCGGCATCGAACTTAGTCCCAAGCACAACGCGATTAATTCACCGCTGATTTCGCGGGATGCCGGTCGCGTCAAAATACGGGTCATTCGCACTGACGAGGAACTGATGATCGCCAGGTCCGTCATACGCGTCCTCAATCTCGGCTCTATTCTGGAAAATTGAACCATGAAAACGAACACACTCACCCCGGGGCTACTGCACAAAATCGATGCCTATTGGCGCGCCGCTAATTATCTGTCGGTCGGCCAGATCTATCTTTACGACAACCCACTGCTGAAGCGGCCGCTGACACTCGCGGATGTGAAGCGCATGCTGCTCGGACACTGGGGTACGACCCCGGGGCAGAATTTCATTTACGTGCATTTGAACCGGGTCATCAAAAAATATGACCTCGACATGATTTACGTCTCCGGGCCCGGGCACGGGGGGCCGGCCGTCGTGGCCAACACTTACCTCGAGGGCACTTACAGCGAAATCTATCCCAACATCAGCCAGGATGAGGCCGGACTTCGGAAGCTCTGTATTCAGTTTTCGTTTCCCGGAGGAATTCCCAGCCACGCATCGCCGGAGTGCCCAGGCTCGATCCACGAGGGTGGCGAACTGGGCTATTCGCTTAGCCACTCGTTCGGGGCGGTGTTCGACAATCCCGATCTCGTCGTCGCCTGCGTCGTCGGCGATGGCGAGGCGGAAACCGGACCGCTGGCCACGGCGTGGCATTCCAACAAGTTTCTGAACCCAGCCACCGATGGCGCGGTACTACCGATCCTGCATCTCAACGGTTACAAGATTGCCAACCCGACCCTCCTCGCCCGCATCACTCGC